>CAYUDF010000973.1:0-1501 GCA_964443465.1 uncultured bacterium | reverse complement strand
TGGGGGCTGCGAAGCGTCCCACAGAGCTATAACATGCTTGCGAATGGGATATCGGCGACAGGACCCGCGACTGGCTAATATTCTGCAGTGTCCGTCGACACGCGTAACCGTGCGTCAGAAGCATCGGATCCCGATACCGGCGATGACCCTGAAAATTTAGAGAGGGAATGTGGTATGATACCGCCGTTATGAACAGTAGTGACGATACGATAGCTGCGCTGGCGACGCCGCCGGGGGAGTCGGGCATTGGGGTCGTACGGATGAGTGGGGCGCTGGCGCTGGAGATACTGGGCCGTGTCCTTCGCAAGGCCGGATCGGCTGTTCGGTTTGACGGCGATTGGGAGCACCGGCGTGTGTATCACGGCGTGGTCGTGGCTGCAGACGGGGAGCCCGTCGACGATGTGATGTGCGCCGTTTACCGGGGCCCCGAAACATACACCGGAGAAGACGTTGTCGAGATCAGCTGTCACGGCAGCATTCTCGTGATAAATCGAATTCTGGAAGTGGTGGCGGAGAACGGTGCGCGGCAGGCCGAACCCGGCGAATTCACAAAACGAGCTTTTCTAAACGGCAAAATGGACCTCATCCAGGCCGAGGCGGTGGCCGATCTCATCCACGCCAGGAGTGAGTTGCAGCGCCGGGTCGCCCACGAACAGTTGTCAGGAGGCCTGTCGCAGCGGATCGGGGCGCTCGCAGACCAGATTCTCGAGCTGCTCGGTATCATCGAAGCCAATATCGATTTTATTGAAGAGGACATCGACACCCTCGATCGCGACGGGGCCATTGCACTGCTGGATGAGCAGAAGGACGACCTGGACGAGCTGCTGGCAAGCGCACCGTTCAGCAAGGTTTTCCGCGAGGGGTACCGGGTGGCGATCGCCGGCCCCGTCAACGCCGGTAAGAGCAGTTTGTTTAATCGCCTCGTCGGTGAAAACAGGGCCATCGTGACGGATATCCCCGGAACCACGCGGGACGTGCTCCGGGAACCCAAAATCATAAATGGTTTACTGTTTACTTACCATGATACAGCTGGCCTCAGGGGTTCAGCCGGCGACAGTATCGAGTCGATCGGTATCGGCCTCGCCAACGAAACGGCACGGTCGGCCGATCTCGTTCTTTTTGTAATCGATGTCTCGAAACCGCACGACGAGATCGTCTTTGGAAAAATCCGCGAGCTCGACCGTGCGGACGTGGTCATCGTGTTCAACAAAATCGACTTGCCCGAATCAGATTCAGCGGCCATCTTGCAGGAGTTGTTGCCCGGGTTTCCCGCAGCGCGTATATCCGCATTAACGGGAGACGGCCTCGAAGAGCTCCAGCGTCAGATCGTCGAAGTGGTTGCGGGAGAGGAGCTGGGCAGAATCGCGCAGGAGCGGATCGTGCTCAACGAGAGGCTGGTGGCTCTGCTGGAAAAAGCGCGAGTCCTGGCGGAGGACCTGCAAGCCAGTCTGAAGTCAGGTAATCAACTGGAAATAATGGCGTTAGAGTCTCAGGAAATCCT
>CAYUDF010000972.1:0-1504 GCA_964443465.1 uncultured bacterium | reverse complement strand
TCACCGTCGGAGACCTGCTGGGTGACATGGAAATGCGCGACGAATACCGCGACGTTACACTCGAGCAGATCCTCCAGCACCGTGGGGGATTTCCGGCGTACACGGATATCAACGATGCCGAAGATTCAAGATTCCACGGCTTCCACGGCACCCCGACTCGAATACGTGAGCAGTTTGTCGCCGAAGTGCTGGTTCAGCAACCGGTGGCAGAAGCGGGTGGCGACATGAACTACTCGAACGCGGGTTATGTCGTGGCCGCGTTGATGGCGGAACGGGTGAGCGCAAGGGCATGGGAGGAACTGGTCCGGGAGCACGTGTTTGACATCTCCGGAATGAAAACAGCTGGCTACGGATGGCCGGCTACGCCGGAACACCCCGACCAGCCACGCGGACACTTTATGGAAAACGGCAAGCTCCGGCCGCAGGTTTTCGGTGAGTATGAGCTGGGGCCCTATATCGCACCGGCGGGGGACGTACACTGTTCGATCGAGGACCTGGCGCGATATGCAATCCTCCACCTGCGGGGATTAGCCGGGAAGGACAAGGTGTTTAATCACGAGATCATCGAGCGGTTGCACACACCACCCGAAACCACGGGCAGTTCGTACGCCGCCGGATGGGTGATAGGTGAAGCGCCGGAGCTCGGAGCCGTGCACAGTCACAGTGGTTCGGCGGGCACATTCTACGCGACGATTGAGTTGTTTCCGGAGTTAAACGCCGCGATCCTGTTCGCTACAAATGCCGACCTGGGCACCGGCGCGGGTGTCAGCAGCCAGGTCAGCGGTTTGATCAGACAGAAACTGGCAGAACAAAGGAAGAAATAATGGGAGTGACCAAACGGTTCTTGATCGGCTTGATGGTTATCGGTTTTGCGTCGCACACGGCGGGTTGCGGTCAAAACGTCAGCGAAGAAAATATCGTCAACGCGCAGAACGAACTCCGCGATTTTAAAAAAGAGTTGAAGGCAACCCTTGTAGCCGGCATGAAGAGTGGTCCCGACAAGGCGATCACCGCGTGTAACGTCGAAGCACCCAACATCGCCGCCCGGCACAGCGACAGTGGTATTGAGATCGGTCGTACCAGCCACAAGCTGCGCAACTCGGCCAACGCGCCCGACGACTGGGTAACACCGCTTCTGGCCGAATATGTCAGCGGGGATCGTGATACCTACACAGCGGTGGTGCTGGAAAACGGCCGGTTTGGTTACGTCGAGCCGATCCGGATGGAAAAAGTCTGCCTGATGTGTCACGGCTTCGAAGTGGCGCAGCCGATCGCCGGGCGCATCTCCAGTCTGTACCCGGACGATGAAGCGACCGGTTTTAAAGAAGGTGCCTTCAGAGGTCTGTTCTGGATCACGATGCCACTCGACAACGATTGACATGGATACACTGGAAGAACACTATTCGCGAGACCCGATCCCGACGTGGTTTTTTGTCCTGGTCGTCGTGCGCGACGGCGACCGGTTCCTGCTGGTACAGGAAAACAAACCCAACCGGCCGTGGTA
>CAYUDF010000971.1:0-1505 GCA_964443465.1 uncultured bacterium | reverse complement strand
CTGCAATATGCAGTAAACCCAAGCTCCCTGAATTGTGTCACACCACCACTCACGCCCCAGGCCGAACACTCGGGTCTCGTCGGCCCGATCCTCGGACCGCTACTCCGAGATCGGTCCAGGCTTCTTGATCTGCTCGAGCAGATCGTTGTTCCACTCGCCCTCGACCTTCACGTGAGCGGCCGCGCCCTTCAGCACGGCGTCGATCAGGTTGTGGTTTAGGTACACGTACAAGCCCGGCTGCTGAAACGTGTACAGGGCGGCGCCGGCCGCTCCACCGGGGATGAACCAGGTCTCGAGGTTTGTATCCGGCGGATCGTTGAACGAGCCGCTCTGCCACACATAGTCACCGTGCCCGCCGATCAGGTGGGGGCGGGTATCGCGATTGGCCTGCGAGTGGATCAAGAGCACAGTCTCGCCCACTTTCGCGGTCAGCGAGTTCTCGGCCGTGAGGGCACCGACAGCGCCGTTGAAGACCACGTGGCTCGGCTCATTGGTCTTCATGACTTCGAGCATGTCGGACATGGCCGCCGCGGGCGAATCGTAGGCCAGGTACTTGCCGTCCGGACCGGTCGGCACGTAGAAGTCCTGCTCCCCAACGTAGTATGCCTTGTCGTACGTCAGCGACTTGCCCTTGGCGTCCTTCAATCCGTTTCTCGGGAGAACCATGATGGCGCCGTTCATGCCCGTCACTACGTGGTACGGGATCATCGCTCCACCCGGCGCGCAGTGGTAGACGAACACCCCCGGCTTGGTCGCCTTGAAGCGGATGGTCGCCTCCTCGCCCGGATTCACCAGCGTTAGGCCCGCACCGCCCAGCGCGCCCGTGACGGCATGCAGGTCGATGTTGTGGCTCATGATGTTCTCTGTGGTCGACTCGTCCCAGCCCTTCGTGCTCTTGGGGTTGTCTTTGCGGTTGCGCGGGTTGACGATCGTGAACTCTACGTAGTCGTCCTGGTGTACGACAATCAGCGGCCCGGGGACGCTTCCCTCGAACGTCAGCGCGTTCACTGTCGTTCCCAGCGGATCGATCACGATCGTCCGTTCTTCGACGATGAGTCGAACCTCCACGATCTTGGGGCCGCCCTTTGCCTTCTGCGTGTGCTCTGGCACCAGCGGCGGCTTGACCATCTCTTGTTTGACTCTTTCGAGGCCCTTGGCCTTCGAAGGCTTGTCGGCCGTCACCGGGCTGGCGCCCAGCAAAGATGCCAGCGCTACCCCCATGACGGCATACACGAAGCGGTTCATCTTTCAGTCCCTCCTTGGCCTTCGGTTCCGGCCCGGCGGCGATGGCACCATCCGTCGGCAGCTCTGGTTGTTAGACGTATAAGGAGCATAAAGCGCCTCATCACTGAAATCGACATCTACCGAGCCGTCGTTGACGTGACCCTTATCTGCCAAAACCAGCGTATTCAGTTATCGTCTATGTACTCACCGCCCAGCTTTTCAATGACCTATTTTTGCAAACCGCTTGACTCGCCCCTTAATGCGTATAAAACCATCGCTAT
>CAYUDF010000970.1:0-1509 GCA_964443465.1 uncultured bacterium | reverse complement strand
TTGTCATTTCTTCGATGATTTCACGCGTAAACGAGCCCGCCATTCCGGAGACCCCGATGATCGCGGTCGGCCGGAGGGCACGGACGGCGGACAGAAGATCGGGAGCCGGCTCCGCGTCCCGGGCGATACGGCGTTTGCGCTCGTTTAAGTCGGTTCGGCCCGTCACCACGAGGCCCCGCGAGTCGACAAACGAGCAGCGGGCGCGCGCGGCGGTCTCACTGCCCCCCCCCTCCCGAAGCGCCGACACGATCAGCGAACCGATACCGATGCCCGCGCTACCGGCGCCGAGGAACAATACGCGTTGTTCGGCCATGGGCGTGCCGGAGATACGAATAGCGGAATACAGTCCCGCCAGCGCCACAGCCGCTGTCCCCTGGATGTCGTCATTGAAAGTGCAGATACGGTCCCGGTAACGTTCGAGCAGGCGAAAAGAGTTGATGTTGGCGAAGTCTTCAAACTGGATGAGAACGCGCGGCCATCTCTTGACAGCGGCGGTGATGAACTCTTCCACGATGTTGTCGTATTCCTCGCCCCGCAGTCGCTCGCGCCGGATCCCGAGGTAGAGCGGATCGTCGAGCAATTGTTTGTTGTTGGTGCCGACGTCGAGCATGACCGGCAGCGTGGAAGCAGGGTCGATGCCGGCGCACGCGGAATACAGGGCGAGCTTGCCGACGGGGATCCCCATACCGTTGGCGCCGAGGTCGCCCAGGCCCAGAATCCGTTCACCGTCGGTCACCACAATCGCGCGGACATCGTCGTAATCCCAGTTCTGGAGCACTTCGTATATCGCGCCCTTGTCGAGAGCGGATACGAACATGCCGCGCGTGTGCCGAAAGAGGTGACCGTAAAGCTGGCAGGCTTTTCCCACCGTGGGCGTGTACACGACGGGCATCATTTCCTCTATGTTGTCGATCAGAACACGGTAGAACAGGGTCTCGTTACGGTCGTGGAGCGCGGCAAGATAAATATACTTTTCGAGATCATCAGACTTGGCGTGGTAGTTCTCCAGGGACCGCATAATCTGTTCTTTCATCGTGTCCACCTTGGGTGGCAACAGTCCGCGTAATCCCAACTCGATACGCTCTTTTTCCGTGAACGCGGTGTCCTTGTTGAGCAACGGTGTGTGCAGCAGGTCCGCACCCGACGGGAAGTCCGCTGGATTCTTGCCGGACGCTCGGTGTTTGGAAAAACGCATCGGAATCAACCTTCCTTTTGTTTCACGTCATCGACACCCTGCTACAAACCGGAATCGACAACGAATATGTTGTCACTTCCATTGCAGGTGAACAGCACCTTGTTCTCGTCACCGAGCACCCAGATGGCGTGTGGCGGACTGGTGCATCCACCCGGAACCGCTGATGTCACGTTGGACACTTCAATACCGGCCGGTGTGACGACGGTTATGGTATAGGTGTTGTCGTTAAAACCGGTGCTGACGACGGCGATATTGCCGCTGGCCAGACGCTTCAAGTCGATGCCAATCGGTGAGTCCCCCACGTCGATGTCTCC
>CAYUDF010000969.1:0-1521 GCA_964443465.1 uncultured bacterium | reverse complement strand
TGGGCACCGGGCAGGACTCTCTGGATCAAACGAGTCGCGGCACTGCCCGGGCTCCTCGGCGAGTGTTCCTCCGCGTAGCGGCCCGGGATACGGGACGAGGCGCGGGGGCTCTCGCCAACCGTCAGTACGTAACACGGAGGGGATACGTATGAGACGCCTACTGTTTTTGTGCCTGTGTCTGGCCGTATCGGCAGCGTCCGCCCGGACCGTCGATCCCGAAAAATCACGTCCCGTCAAACGTAACGACCCCGTTATATCCAACGACCAACTCGCCCAACCGGGCGTTTTCTCTCGCGCCGCCCAGTACGACACCACATTTCTTGCAGTTTATTCCTGGGACCAGGGAGCGTCCTGCGTCACAGAAGGGTGGGTCTCCCAGGACCGCACCGCGCAGACGCATGACTTCTGGCACGTGGCCGGCCCTGCCGAACTGGACGGCGGATCGTTCGGCCGTCTGGTGGCGCTCGAAGGGGCTCAGTCGATGTGGTGCGGCGCCGCCGGTCCTGTGACCGCTGCCGAAGACCGGGTGTTGTGCGGTTACGCAACACTGCCTGGTTACGGCAACAACTGGGACCAGGCGCTGTGCCTGAAGGAATGTCTGCCGAACGCCGGTGGAGTGGTGGTCAATGCTGTTGTGATGTGGGATGCAGAACTATCCAACGAAGCCCCGGCGCTTGAAATCAGCGATTGTGACGGTGACTGGATGCAGATATACGGAGGTCTGTTCACGTGGGACGGCCACGGTACCGACACGATATCGATCGCCATCCCGGACAGCCTGCACAGCGGCACACTGGATATCCGCTTTCACTTCGAGTCGGACGGGGTTTATTCCGACGAAGACGGTTTGTGGGACTCAGACGGCGCATTCCTGGTCGACCAGTTGAGCGTAACGGATACGTCCGGTGTGCGCGTGGCCTATGAGGATTTCGAGGACGAAATCGCCGGGACCCACGAATCCGATGACTGGATTTCCTGTCCGCCGGCGGGCTACGGCGACTACGCCGGTCTTTACCCGGGGCATTCGCTCGTCCAGGAAGATCCGTGTGTCAGCCGGCTGGATTGTATGTGGGCCTTTATCAATGGCTCAACCGTCAGCTACGCCTGCGGGGGGTGGCCCACACAGATCGTGGTGCCGGGCGTGAACGTTAACGATCAATACATACATAACCACGTTTACTCACCGGACATCGCGGTAGTCGGCTCCGGTTCGATATGGGAATTTTCATTCGACGTGTACCGCGATCTCAATCTCGACGCGCTGGTTTTTTATGTGTGGGGTGTGCGCTCGATTGATTCCGCCGGTTGCCCGGGAAAATGGCGAAGTGATAACAGCGTTCACTGGGGTAACAACAAGGACTGGTACCGAGCCACTTTCGATGTTGGTCAGTACATTGAACCCGGTGCGACCCATGTCGCCGTATCACTGGGCGTGCGCGACATGTGTCAGTACTGGTGTGGAATTTACTACCACGACTGGTGTCAAAGCCACGCGCCGTTGTTCGCCAACGCGGAAATCTA
>CAYUDF010000968.1:0-1524 GCA_964443465.1 uncultured bacterium | reverse complement strand
GCGTCCCACCGAGCTATAATATGCTCGCGAATGGGATATCGGCGACAGGACCCGCTACGGGCTAATATTCTTAGGGAGAAGCTGCGTCGGTGAGGCCCATAACGCCGTCCGCCAAAAACCACGAAAGTTCCGACGTCGGTTCCTCGGCTAGTAATTATAGCCGATGAACAGTTCCCAATTTGTGTCGCTGGAGATAGTACGAAAATTAGTTTGGCGTGTCCAGTTCACTCGTACCACCGGGGCGTAACCCAGGTTCAGTTCGACGCCGCCGCCGAATGAGCCCAGCAGGTCCGAATCCACAATAAATCGCGACACCTTGCCCACGTCCGTAAAAATCGCCGCCCGGAACATCGGGATTTCAATCGTCCCGAACGGAAACGCAAGCACAAACCGGTCTATGAGCGGAAAGCGGATCTCGCTGTTTAGCAGATAAGTGGTCCTGCCGATGAATTGCCGGAAGTCATAACCTCTTAAGTCCCACGGGCCGCCGAGGTAGTGCAGCTGCTGGAAACTGCCCCAGCTGCTGTTGTAATGGAACCTGTTGGCGAAAATAATCCTGCTGGTAAGCTTGAAATATTTCCGGATGTCGACGTGCACGCTGGTGTTATCAAACGAAGTCCCCTGAAAGTCGTGCGTCCGGCCTCCCCGGACATAATACCGCCATCCCGTCAGCGGACCTCCGATGGTCCACAACGTTTTGTCGGAGACGTAGGTCAGGAACGCCGTTCCCAGGTAACTCTGTTCAATGAACCCAGACGTGTCGTACGTAAACGATCGCTCAAACTTATACAGGATCATGCTGGTCTCGATCCGTCGAAAACGGTCGAGTGGCAGACTGACGCCTACCGCGCCGCCATATCGCCGTTCCCCGACGCCGAACGTGACCGGGTCTGTACGAATGTTGTTCAGGTGAAAAGCACCCAGCGTGTAGTGGAGGCGGCGGCTGAGGTTGCGGTAGGTTACGCCGGCATTCAGGCGGCGCCAGAAATTGTCGAATCCTTCGGTGGTGTTGCCCACAATAAAAATAAACTGGTGGTTGCCGAGTATGTCGGTTAGCACCATCTGCGCACCGTTACCCACCTCGCCGAATTCCGGGTTGACCGATACGCCCGCGGCGACAAAATCGATACCCAGTTCCATTCGATAGTCGGTGGATTCGTAATCATAGTCCGTACTGTCGACGTGGGTCCATCCGACGATAGTGGAATCGCCCCTGGCGACAAGTGTGGGGGTGCCGTGACCGTTTTTAAGTGGAAATTCAAACAAGTGGTACATCTGGTCGATGTACGTCGACGCCACGAAACCACGTCCGTCGGGCATAAATGCCGGCGCCGTGACTCCACCCAGAACGTTTGTCTGGCGGACGATCGAATCACCGCGATGATGGTAGATGTTATAAGTGCCGTCGCGGTCCGATGTAAAAAGGAACGACTTGCCGTCCGGCGCCCACTCAGGATTCATATCGGAGTACCAGCCCCCGGTCACCGACGTTATCTCACGAGTGACCAGGTCCATCCGGAAAAT
>CAYUDF010000967.1:0-1525 GCA_964443465.1 uncultured bacterium | reverse complement strand
GCACCAGAACCTGCACATCATTTACCTGACAAACTTCAAGTGCGGACCCGATTCGTACATCAAACATTTTGTGGTTAATGCTTCCGGTAAGCCGTTTCTGACACTGCAATTCGACGGTCACGGCAACGACGCGGGGTACATCACACGCTGCGAGGCTTATCTCGACAGCAAAGGCGCGCTGCGCTGGTGGGCGAGGGCCGGTCGCAAGCCGGATTACCGGTCAATCGGGCCTGAAACTACCATCGAGGAGAAAGCAGTATGAGTGAGCCCGCAAAAGTGATCAAACCACATCGGACGCTGCGGGAGCGGGACTTATATATCCCGCGCATGAGTATAGAAGGCGCAGCGACGTTTGCCGCCGCTTATCGTTCATTTGGCGTTAACGCCCAGCCGTCGCCGGAAGGGGATGCCCGGTCACTCGAACTGGCCCGCTCATACACCATCGGTGAAGAATGTTACCCGGAAATCGTCACACTTGGCGCATTTCTCAAAGTTGTCGACGACAGCAACTTCAAGCCGGAAAACACGGCCTTCCTGATGCCGACGGCCAACGGGCCGTGTCGGTTCGGTCAATACCGGCAGGTACTCCAGAAGGTGATGGCCGAAAAAGGCCTGGATGAAGTGATGGTGGTGTCGCCATCCAGCGCCAACGGGTACGAGGGGTTCGGTGAAGACGCTTCCAGTCTCATGAGATTGTGCTGGTGGGCGCTGGTTGCCGGGGACGCCTTGCGAAAGTTATTGCTCCAGACCCGGCCGTATGAACTAAACGCCGGCGATTCGGACAAGGCCCACGAAGAAAGCCTGGAAGCGCTTTGCTCGGTTATAGAGCGACGCGATGTGGACATGAAGAAAAAATTCCGGTTGCTGGTGGGTACGGTGGAAGATATCGGAAACCGGTTTGCTTCGATTCCGGCCGATTACTCTGTAGACAAACCGCTGATCGGTGTGATCGGCGAAATTTACTGCCGCCTGGACGATTACGCCAACTCCAACCTTATTCGGCGCATCGAGAAATTCGGCGGTGAGACATGGCTGGCGTCGATCACCGAGTGGTTCTGGTACACCAATTTCATGCACAAACACGACCTCCAGCTTCAGGGGCAGCGGTTTTCAAAATCGATGCTGGGTGTGATCATCAAAAACAAGTTTCAGCGAAACGACGAACACAAGCTTCTTGCGCCGCTCCACGAAATATTCGAGGGTTACGAAGAACCCGAAGATGTGGCGAGCCTGCTCAAACCGGCCGAGCCGTACCTGCCGTACTGGGGATCGCTGGGGGAAATGGTGCTCAACGCCGGCGGATCGATACACCTGTACGAAAAAGGAGCCGACGGAGTCGTCGACATCAGCCCGTTTACCTGCATGAATGGTATCATTTCGGAGTCCGTTTACCCGAAAATCAGCGAAGACCACGACGGCATTCCCATCCGGAACTTTTACTTCGACGGGACGGAAGCGGACTACGACCGGGACGTCGAGATTTTTCTGGAACTCGCCACAACCTACAAGAGAAGAAAGAAAAAAA
>CAYUDF010000966.1:0-1525 GCA_964443465.1 uncultured bacterium | reverse complement strand
GTGGCCAATCCGCAGGCAAACGTGACCGCGTGTTGTTCGGCGATACCGACGTCGAACATCCGCCCCGGGTGCGCCGCGTTAAACATGTTCAACCCTGTGTTGTCTTCCATAGCGGCTGTAATGGTGACGATACTCTTGTCGGATTTACCCAGGTGGGTGATGGTTTTCCCGTAGACATCGGTATACGAAGGTTTGGCGCTCTTCGGCGCCATGTCACCCGGAATTTTTTCGAAACGGGTGACGCCGTGGGCGCATAGCGGATCCTTTTCCGTGAATTCGTATCCTTTGCCTTTTTGCGTAAGCGTGTGGATCAAAATCGGTCCGTGGAGATCCTTCACTTGTTTCAGCGTTTCAACAAGAAACTCCACGTTGTGTCCATCAATGGGGCCGAAGTAACGGAATCCCAGTTCCGCAAAAATCACGTCCGGCACAACAAGCGTCTTGATGCTGTCTTTTATTTTTCCCGCAAGGTTCCGCGCTTTGCCGCCAAGTTTGGGAATAAGGCCCAACAGTTCCCAGACGTCCGCTTCGATGCGGTTGTACACCTTGCCCGATGTTATCCGGGTGAGGTACTTGTTCAACGCACCGACATTTTTTGAAATCGACATTTTGTTGTCGTTCAGAATGACGATGAGATCCTTGCGTAAAATACCCGCGTTGTTCACCGCTTCGAAAGCCATGCCCCCCGTCAGCGCGCCGTCACCAACCACGGCGATAACCTTGTAATCGTCACCCTGCAGGTCCCTGGCGGCGGCCATGCCCAGCGCGGCGCTGATGGCGGTGCTGGCGTGGCCAACCCCGAACGTGTCGTACTCGCTTTCCGACCGTTTGGGAAAACCGCTCATCCCGTCCTTCTGCCGGAGGGTGTGAAACTGGTCCTTTCGTCCCGTAAGAATCTTGTGGCCGTAGGCCTGATGTCCGACATCCCACACGATCTGGTCGCGCGGCGTGTCAAATACATGGTGCAGGGCAAGTGTGAGTTCAACCGCGCCGAGACTTGAGCCAAGGTGTCCGCCCGTTTTGCCAACGCGCTCGAAGATTTCCGCTCGCAATTCACCGGCAACCTGCGGGAGCTGTTCAACCGGGATCTTCTTCAGTTCCCCGGGGGAGTTGATATTGTCAAGGAGTCTGGACATCTTTTTCCTTTCGCCCCGCAGCTATACAATCAGCATGGTAATTACGATTCCAAGCGCCGTGCCCGATAAAACATCTATGGGCGTATACGAGAGCGCTTTGCGGCTCCTGGCCAAACCGGCGTATTTCGGACTCCACCGGTCCAGCAACAGCAGGACCAGTTCCTGCTGCCTCGAATGAGCCTGCTTGACGTTCCACATATCCACCGTGACCATCAGCGTCAGGCACAACGACAAAGTGAAAACGACCGACGAAAACCCGTCGATGAAACCCACGTAAAGCGTCAGCGCTGACATCGCCGCGCTGTGCATATTCGGGCTCCCTGCTGGTTGTACAAATCGCTTATAGTTTACCTTTTTTTCGACTATTAGGAAAGATAGCACTTTGATGG
>CAYUDF010000965.1:0-1526 GCA_964443465.1 uncultured bacterium | reverse complement strand
CGGCTGTTGGCGCGAGTGCTGAAGACAAGGCGCCCAGCAACCTCGATCTGATGACCACGTTGGGTACCAGCGTCGCGGAGCAGATAGTTGCCAAAATTGAATCCGATATCCACGGAAAACGTGTTCATCTGAAGCCGTTCGGAAACGGGGAAGAGTACCAGGTTCTCGAAGATATATTTTCGAAAATCCTGACCGACAACGGGATCACCGCGGTTACTCCAAAACCGGCCAATGCGGCGGGCGCGAATGATTTCGTAATTCCACCTTTTGTACTGGAATACAAAATACCCGTGTTCCGGTTGAGTTATGTTAATGTTTATCGCTCATACCTGATCGGCGGTAAAAAGGTCAGACGGGAAGCAAGTATCCGGATGTCCGCGCGGCTTCTGACAAGCGGTGGGGACGTTACCTGGTTCGGCGATGTATCGTCCGAGCAAACGGATCAGTTTTCACACGGCGACCTGAACCGGATACAGGAAGGTACGTACACGTTTGTCAAACCGGAAATGCCCGGCTCCGGGTGGAGCAAGGTCGTGGAACCGGTGTTTGTGAGCGCTATAATTGTCGGGATGATCTATCTGTTTTTCTCGAATCAGAGTGACAGCTAAAAACACCCATTTACTCAATTCGCATCCGGGTGTGGTTCGATTCGTAAATCGAATCACACTCGTGGCAATGCTGACGGTTGTGCCGATTACAGCCGTGCTGGGGCCGGGGTGTTCGAAAGAGAAAAAAGCGGTCGCCGAGATCCGTGAAGCGTTTGACGCCGGTGACTACCGGGAGACGGTCGCGTTTTGCCGTCACACGATCCGGCTGGGTATCGATGTCCCCGAAGTGTATCTTTACCACGGGAAATCGCTCGTAATGTTGAACCGCGATTTCGAGGGCTTCAGCAAACTGGATGAGGCGGTTACCCGGGATGCCATGCTGGCCGGTCCGGTCGCGCGGTTTCTGCAGGTCAGCGGTGAGGAAGCTTTTGGGAAGCGGCGCCACGCCCAGGCGGGCGACCGCATACGAAAAGCGGTGGAAATCGATCCTTCTTTGAATCCCGGTGTATATATATATCTGGTGGCCGACAGATATTACGGGTCCAAGGACTACAGTAACGCCGCCGCGAGGTATACGAACGCCGTGGCGACCTATCCGGATACGGCGGCCGCGGAAGAGGCGTACGTCAACATGGCGGCCTGCTACAAGGAACTGGGCATGCCGGCGCGCGCGCAGGAGGCTCTGGAAAACCTGCTGGATCTGTACCCGCACAGCCGGATGGCCACGCAGGCCCGCTGGGACCTCGTCAACATCCTGTATGATCGCGGCGAAAAACAGTTCCTGTCCGGTCATTACGAGGAAACGATTGGAATTATCGCCGATGTCATGGCGCGGACCCGCAATCCCGGGTTGCGCCAGAAAAGCCGGTTTTTGCTGGGAGAGACGTACGAAGCGATGGGTGAGCTGGACCAGGCATACGAACAATATCAAAAAGTCATAGAACGAGACCGTGGCGCCTCGGGCCGTATCGTGGAGAG
>CAYUDF010000964.1:0-1530 GCA_964443465.1 uncultured bacterium | reverse complement strand
GGTAACTTCCTCGTCACCTGGGAACTCGACAGCGTACGTCGATTCGACCGCACGCTGCAACAGCTATCCGCCGACATCATGCTGTTTGAGGATCTCCAAGGCGGATCGATCGAGTTCGCGCCAGACGGCGGTTTCGTCGCCGTATGGGAAACTACGGACGGATCGTTGGACGGGGTTTTGGGCCAACTCTTCGGCGCTGACAACCAGCCAATCGGGCCGCCGTTCCAGATTAGCCAGCACACGCCCGGCGACCAAGTCCATCCCGATGTCGCGGTAGGCGGTGACGGCCGCTTCGTCGTGGCCTGGTCGAGCGACGGGCAGGACGGCGACGGATGGGGCGTTGTTGCCCGCCGTTTTGGAGCCGACGGTGTGGCTCTCGACGACGAGTTCCTCGTCAACACCACCACGACCGGCAACCAGAGTTTGCCCGCCGTAGCGACGGATGCCAGCAGCAACTTCGTCATCGGCTGGCAGAGCGATATCGGAGACGGCAACGGTTGGGGCATCTTTACGCGTACATTCATGAGTTCAGGGCAGCCGGACTCGCAGACCCCGGGCGAGTACCAGGTCAACCAGCACACCGCCGGTGATCAGTACCGGACATCTGTAGCGATGGGCGATGAGGGCCGGATAGTGGTGGTTTGGCAGGGGTTCGATATCGCCTCGCCGAGCAGCGGTGGGGACGTGGTAGCGCGGCAGCTCCTTTTTTCGAGGCTCGTGCCAGTTATCTTTTTCGACTCATTCGAATCCGGCGACACCAGTGCATGGTCTGAAACCGTGCCTTAGAGTCAACCCACCGAATGGAAACGGTGCCAGAACGGGCACGCTGCTTCACCATGGGTCCCGGGGGCGGGTTCTGAGAACGGTCAGTCCCACATGCTCGTTCCGGCTGTCCACTCCCCGGACGTGCGCCTCATGGGTGCCACTGATCACATCCTCACAACTTGATCAACAGATCGTCTTGAGTTTGAGAGGTCGTGATCAGGATTCGGTACCACGTGTTTCAAAGTTAACAATGTTGGTAGCAAAGCGAATCGCATGTCAGGGATCTACCCGTTCTTGCGCTATGATGGTCCCCGGTTTTCCCCCACACTTGGCACCCTTCCGTCGTTCTTCCCTGTGGTAGATTCGAATCGAGAGCGAGTTCACACATGAAAATGATCGCCTTTCTTCTTGCGTTTTCGTTAGTCGTTGGCGTTGTCTGCGCGCAGGTCCCTCCAGCGGAACACGCAGCTTTGGTGGCCCTCTACTTGGCAACAGACGGGGCGAATTGGACGAACCAAACCGGTTGGGCTGATGGGGTCTCCGGCACAGAGTGCTCGTGGTACGGCGTGACCTGCGTCGACGACCATGTGGCGGAGCTCGTGCTTTCGTTCAATAACCTCTCAGGATCACTTCCTGCCGAGGTGAAGGACCTTCGGGAGCTGACCGTTCTCCATCTTCGATCGAATCACCTCAGCGGATGCATCCCTCCAGAGATCGGGAGCCTGTTGAATCTGCAGGATCTCCACCTTCACTCCAACAGTCTCA
>CAYUDF010000963.1:0-1531 GCA_964443465.1 uncultured bacterium | reverse complement strand
CCGGCGTTCCCTGAGAGCATTCCGCGTAATACCGTTTCACCGAACCCAGGTCACGGCCCGACACGCTGGCGGAAATCCCCGAACTTTCAGATGAACCGAATGCCCGATCGAGGTGCGCCCCGTGTATCGCAAAAAGAATATTGCCGAATGAGTCCGCGTGACGGGCCACACCGCGCACAAAACCCGGCTGCACGTCCACATCGGGAACCTGCAGTGTTATCAGATCAGCGGAAGACTCAACGCCGATGTCGCCCGGAGAAACACCCCGTGCCACCGCCGCGGCGGCAGGCGCAAACACGTCACGGCCGAGAAACGTACGGCCCACCGGAGGCGCCATACGGAATGGATCGATTTTTTGTTCGTCAATCTCGTGAGCAGATACCAGGCCCCGCCGCGCAACAACCTCGGAAAACAAGCCGTTGTCCGGACCGACAAACAGCGCTCCGCCGGCGTCAACAACCAGGTTCCGGCGGTTTCCGCCGACACCGGGATCTACGACCGCAAGAAACACCGTGCCGGCCGGAAAAAAATCGCAAACTGTATCGAGTAAAAAACTGCCCTGGTCAATGGCATGGGGCGGGATGGAGTGCGACAGATCAACAACGGGGACCTCCGGCGCCGCGGAACACACGGCTGCCTTGATAACCCCGGCATAAAAACTGTCGAAACCGAAGTCGGTGAGTATCGCTATTACGGGTTTGTTTTGCATGGATCTGTCATGAACGTTTCCGGAGAGAACGGGTACAACGACTCCAGAAACTGTTCCGGTGTTTGATCACTTTCTTCAGGTCATCCATCAGCGCCCACGTTGTATTGTACCCCAACTGAATCATTTTTTCAGAATTGTTAAAATCAAAAGAACTGAAGGTGTCGAGGTTCGGATGAATTACGAAGTCGGCCTTGGCCAGCGACATGATATAGTTCTTTCGGGCCATCAGCCCGGTGATCTGCATCACAAGGTGGAGCAGGTGATGGGGCCGGCGATACGCAAAGTTGACGGGTCCGAGGTGTGATCCGATACAGATATCACACCCCATCGCGGCCAGTGTTTCGATGGGCAGGTACTCGGCAACACCGCCGTCGACATAGTATTCTCCGTCAATCTCAACGGGCAGGTAAATCTGTGGGATACTGCAACTGGCACGTACAGCGATAGCCACCGGGCCCGACCGGAATACGCGTTTTTCACCGGTAATCAGATTGGCGGTCGCCACCGTCGAAGGTGTCTTGAGATCCTCGAATTCGATATCGCCGATTATTTCTTTTACGAAATCCTCGATTCTTACAGACGACACGAATCCGAGTTTGGTGAATCGCAACGCAACAAGTTTACGCCAGCTCATCGTGGTGGCGACAGCCTCCATCGATGATATGGGCATTCCGCTCGCGTACATCGAGGACACGATACTGCCCCCGCTTGTCCCGGCGATGAAATCTATGGGTATATTTGCCTCGGCGAGCGCCTTGAGCACACCGACGTGCGCAACTGACTTCGCCGTGCCGCCGCTGAGAGCGATTCCGATTGTCTGAC
>CAYUDF010000962.1:0-1537 GCA_964443465.1 uncultured bacterium | reverse complement strand
CCCGCGATCTGCTCCTCCAGGCCATCACAACAAAAAACGGCAGGATGGGCATCAAGATTAAAATTTCGTTGAGGACGTCCAGTAGATGCACGACAGAAAACAGCCCGTAAGACGTCTCGTCACCGCGTAGTGGCAGGTAAAATTGGCCTGCCGCGGTAAACCCAAGTATAACGGCGCCCAGTACAGTGAGTAAAGTGAGCGCGGGGCCGGCATATCGCTCCGCCCATACACGCCTCTTCGGCATCCCGCTCCAGATTACCAGGTAGACCAGGGACGGCAGAAACAGCAACGCCTGGACGTGTATGTATGCGGCCAGCACAAAGACCGCGATGGGAATCCACAACCGCGAACGGCCGTGGAGGACAAGGAACGCCGAAAGAACGTACACAAAACCGGCAAACACCAGCGGTGTGTAGTTTTCGACGTATCCAAAAAACAGTTGAATGGTAGCCGTAAAAAACGCGAGCACCATCAACCACAACCGGATCTCCGTCGAGAACGGGCCCCTGCGGAGGAGTCCCAGCATGATATAGACGTAGAAGGCGCCGAGCAGACAGTTGGTGTAACGGATACCCCAAACCGGCCCCTTGTCAAACAACCCCGTCAGTATCTTGGCCATGCCGTAATAAATCAGCGTTGTTCCCGGCGCGATACGTTCCTCAAGTATGATCGCCTCCACGCTGCGCATGATCACGATCTTGTTGCCGTCCCATGCCGCGTCGAAACTCTGTGCGATCAACTGCCCGTCGCCGAACAGGTTGGTCGAAGTTTTTAGGCCGGCAAACACAACCACCGAGGCGACGGCGATGATCGTCAACACGGAGTCCACTCCGCTGCCGCCGTGTTTGAGCGTGCGTGACAGTTTGAACAGGTCAGAGTACAGTTGTTTTGCGAGCCGAGGGAAAAAGGTGAGTCCGATGAGAACAAGAAGAATGATCCGGACGGGCATGGAATAAAAGACCAGGTGGTTGATGCCCCACAGCTGGAGCTCCGGTACAAATGACGAGACCACCACCAGTATATAGACGAAAAAACAAGCCAGCGTCAGCCACCGGGTCGTGCGCTTCTGATACGGACCCGGCGGTTCCGGTTGTTTCACAGGACCGGATCTATTCTGCTTTTGAGAGACCATAAACGGTTTCCCGCTTCTATACGTTAATCCGCCAACCTGTCGGCTCCGCCCGTCTGATCGGTCAGCCGTTTCATCTCCCGCACCATCACCGGCGGCGGGTTCAGTCTACTACAGGCCTCGAAGGCTTTTAAACCTTCTTTCGTATTGCCTTTGGCCAGGTAAGCGTTGCCGAGAAAGAAGTGATAGTCGGGTACCCGGGGAGAATATTCGATTCCTTCGAGACACAACTCGATCATCTCGTCCAGCGCTTCTCTTTTGGCCAGCTGGCCGATCAGCCATATTCTGGCTTCCTTGTTTTGGGGGACACTGACCAGATACCGTCGTATCACCTGCTCTGCTTTTTTCGGGTTGTTGTTTTCATTGTATACACGGCCGAGTTTCTGGAGTATCCGGGGATTGTGTGAA
>CAYUDF010000961.1:0-1547 GCA_964443465.1 uncultured bacterium | reverse complement strand
CGGGTGTTCAAGGAAGCCGAATACGAGGCGGCCGGCGCGCGAGTCGACGAGGACCTCTCGTCGTGCGATGCGGTGTTTGGCGTGAAAGAAATCCCCGCCGAGGTCTTTCGCCGCGGCGGCACGTACGTGTTTTTCTCGCATGTGATCAAGGGGCAGCCGTACAACATGCCCATGCTGAAAAAAATGATGGAGCTGGAGTGTAATCTGATCGATTACGAAACGATCGTGGACGACAAGGGGATGCGGCTGGTGTTCTTTGGCTGGCACGCGGGGGTGTCGGGCATGGTCGAGACGTTGCTGGCGCTGGGGAAAAAGCTGGAGAACCAGGGAATCAACACCCCGTTCGCCACGCTCAAACAGCCGCGCGAATACGACTCAATAGAAGAGATCAAAACGGTCCTTGGTGCGATCGCGGACCAGATCCGCACAGACGGCCTGCCCCGTGAGGTGCTGCCGCTGACGGTGGGTGTTACGGGTTACGGCAACGTGTCCAAAGGCGCCCAGGAGATGCTGGACATCCTGCCGGTCACCGAAGTCAGCCCGGCGGAGCTCAGAAACATCACGGCCGACACACCCGGAGCGGCAAACACGATATTCAAGGTGGTGTTCAAGGAAGCGGACATGGTCGTTCCCAAAAAAGACGGCGAAACTTTTGTGCTTCAGGACTACTACGACCATCCGGAAAAGTATGTCGGGATCTTCGAGAATTACCTGCCGCACCTCACGGCACTGGTGAACTGTATTTACTGGACCGAGCGCTATCCGCGGCTGGTCACGCGGGAATATCTGAGGACGCAATGGAAGGAGGACCGCCTCCTTGTGATCGGAGACATTTCGAACGACATCAACGGATCGATCGAAGTGTTGCACAAGGTCACGGAGCCGGGCGAACCGGCATTTGTTTACCACCCGAAAGACGACTCGACCACCGACGGGTACGCAGGTCACGGGCCGGTCATCGTCGCGGTCGACATTCTGCCGGCGGAGATCCCGAGGGACGCGTCGGTGTATTTCAGCGGTGTATTAAAAGAATATATACCGGCCGTTACAAAAGCGGACTTCGGCGTGGAGTTTGACGACCTGGTTTTGCCCGGGCCGATCAAGAACGGTTTGATACTCCACCGGGGGAAACTGACCCCGAGGTTCGAGTACATAAACGAATACCTGTAGCATCGCACAGCGGAACACGACACAGGAGATCAGAAAAAAATGGCAACAGTTTTGATATTCGGGGCCGGAATGGTGGCGCGCCCCATCATCAGATACTTGCTGGATCAAACCGGCATCGAGTTGATCGTAGCCACAGAGTTTATTCACGAGGCAGAAGCGCTGATCGACGGGCACCCCGACGGCAAGGCAAAAACGGTTGATGTACGGGACAAAGCACAGATCGCGGCAGAAATCAAAACGGCCGACGTGGTCGTGAGCCTGGTCCCGTACGCGTTCCATACACTTATCGCTGAGGTGTGTGTCGAGAACAAAAAGCACCTGGTTACGACGTCATACACCGGAGAGCCCATGCTCGCCCTCGACGGCGCCGCCAGGGA
>CAYUDF010000960.1:0-1549 GCA_964443465.1 uncultured bacterium | reverse complement strand
AGATCCAGCAGCGCGTCGTTCAATTCGCGGAAGGCCTTCAGTGCCCAGAAATTACATCCCGCCCGTTGAATTTCTTCCGGTGTCGACGGCTCTTCGCCTTCAGGAGCCCGTACAGTGAGGGTCGCGTTACGCCGGTCGCGGTCGATTTTAACGGTTACAAAACCGTACTGTGTTTCGTCGCCGCTTCTCTCCGGATTCAGCGGTTCCAGTGTGATTCCGGAATCTTGTCCAGGACGGTCGGACTGGGCAGCCAGTACTTTCAGCCGTTCGTTGATGACTTCTTCATATTTGCTCATGGGGTACAGCCCGTCCACCAGTCCCCAGTCGACGGCGCGTTTACCCTTGATCCCTTCGACAACCGTGCTGAAAAAGTCCGCACGGTCACGCCGGACCCGGCGTTTGTCGACCACGCGGGTCAGCCCGCCGGTGCCCGGTAATACACCGAGCAATGGGACTTCCGGCAGGCTTACCGCTGAATTACCATCGTCAACCAGGTAGATTTCGTCACACGCCAGCGCCAGTTCGTAACCGCCGCCGGCGCAGATGCCGTTGAGTGCGGCGAGAAACTTGAGGCCCGAGTTTTCGCTGGCGTCCTCGATACCGAGCCGCGTCTCGTTTGTAAATTTGCAGAAGTTGACCTTGAACGCGTGCGACGAGCTGCCAAGCATAAAAATGTTGGCGCCGGCGCAGAAAATCCGGTCGAGGGCACTGGTGACAAGCACGGCCTGGACTTCGGGGTGCTCGAAACGGATACGCTCGATGGCGTCGGCCAGTTCGATATCGACGCCGAGGTCGTAAGAATTCAGTTTGAGTGTATAACCTTCGTTGAGCCCCTCGTCTTCCGAAACGTCCATATGAAGCCTGGCGACGTTGCCGTCGAACTCCAGATTCCAGTGTTTATACCGATCCGGATGAGTTTCGAATCGAACGCGATCCGTCATTTGGATCCTTCCGCAGTTTGTTATTTTTTATTTTTATTCAAGAACGCCGTCATTCGGCGCATTTTTTCTTCGTCGTCGAACAGGACTGCCTGCATGGCTGACTCCAGAGCCATTCCCGCTTCGACGCCGATTTCGGGAGCGTTGTTGAGTGCGATCTTGGAAAGTTTGACGGCCAGTTCGCCGTTCCGTGTAATGGAAGCCGCGAGCTTGAAAGATTCTTCCAGCACTGCGTCGTCGTCGGTAACCCTGTTGACCAGTCCAATCGAAAGCGCTTCATCGGCGTTGATGATTCTGGCCGTATAAACAAGGTCCTTGGTGCGTCCCAGCCCTATGAGGCGGGGCAGGCGATAGGTTGCGCCCGCTCCCGGTATAATTCCGATCGCCGTTTCCGGTTGACCAAACCTGGAGCCAGTTCCGCAGACACGGAGGTCGCAGGAGATCGCAAACTCCAGGCCGCCGCCGACGGCGTATCCGCGAATCGCGGCAATGGTCGGCAGGGGGAACTGTTCCACTTCACGGAACAACCCGCTGTTAATCCGGCGCAATGCATCAGTGCTGGTCCTGTCGCGCAACTCGCCGACATCGGCACCGGCCAGGAAAGCTTTTTC
>CAYUDF010000959.1:0-1550 GCA_964443465.1 uncultured bacterium | reverse complement strand
ATGGTGGCGATGAACGTGTCGCACGCGCACAACCGGACCAAGCGCCGTCAGCTGCCGAACCTGCAGCTCAAGCGGCTGTTTGTGCCGGAGCTGAATCGTTTCGTCCGGATCCGCCTTTCGGTGCGAGCCCTTCGTACCGTCAGCAAAAAAGGTCTGATGCCGTTTCTGCGTGAGCAGGGTTTGACGATCAGCGACGTCGTTCAATAAGCAACGCTGTCGTCAGAGATATGTAAACCGGGAGATTCAAGATGGCAAAAAAATCCGGCGCGCGGGAAACCGTCAGGATGAGAAGCACAGAGAGTCCGCACATGTTCACCACCAAGAAGAACAAGCGGAACAACCCGGACCGGATCCAGCTGAAACGCTACGATCCCGTCGTCCGCAAACACGTGCTCTACAAGGAAACTCGATAACTATAATTCGGAATATTTAAAAAACGCCCGCTTTGAAGCGGGCGTTTTTTGTGTCCGTATATGCCCCGGACGACAAGTCGAATCTACTGTCACTAGTCCGCGTACATGCTTTTGATACGCCCCCATGTAGTTTCTTCCACCGCCACGGGCCCGCACCCAACGGTAAACGCCCCGATCAGCCCGCCACAAGAGTTGTTCCCCGGAGCGGCCGGCGACGATTCCGACAAAAGGAAGTTGCCGGTCATTGGCATACAAAAATTGGGGTCCGCATAAATTTCCGACGGCGACAGTAGATCGCCGAAAAGCGCCCCCGCGTAGTTCCAGTATACGTTGCAGGAGTGGTAGCCGCCTCCCAGGTACGTGATTCCGTAACCGCTTCCGGGGCCGTGTAAAATGTTGTTGACGATGCCGGTGTTATAGCTGTCCCAAACCCGGATGCTGGCCGTCGCTCCACCTCCAAAAGCGACGTTATCATAAAACGTGTTGTTGGAAACCGTTCCGCCCAGCGATTCGTAAAAAAAAATCGCCGCCGCATAATTTGACGCCGTATTCGCCCGTAACAGACAGTTTGTTACGTCGAGGTACGATCCGTCGTTGAGCATTGCACCGCCATAATTACCGGAACTGTTCTCTTCGATGATACAATTATTGAACGCCAGATATCCGCCGAACACAACGGTCCCGGCGCCTCCGCTGTTTCCACCGTCGTTGTTCCGGATCTCACAATTGTTCAGTTCCAAACGGGTTCCCTGGAGCCTGCAATACACGGCCCCGCCTCCGCCGGTGGCGACGTTATCCCTGAATAAACAGTCCTCGATTGAAACACGCGCGCCTTCCGTGGCGGCGACACCAGCACCGGCCGCTTCGTATCCGCGCCTGAACGTGAAGCCCGAGAATCGAACGTCGATCGACCCCCGGACCATGAACAGCCGTATGCTGTTGTACCCGTCTAGATCGGTGAGCAGTTTACCCGAAGTAGCCAGGTAGGTTACGGACTTCGTTACCTCGATCTGCTCGGAATAGGTTCCCGGCCCGACGTCAATCGTGTCTCCGTTCGCCGCCGCCGCTGTTGCCGGGTAGATTGAGGTGTAGTCGCCCGAACCGTCCAGCCTGACGTGGTACTGGGTCGACGCCTGG
>CAYUDF010000958.1:0-1551 GCA_964443465.1 uncultured bacterium | reverse complement strand
TTGTTCATCACTCCGACGTCGTACGGAAAAAACGCCAGTATCCGGACATAACACGACTCGACGCGGTCGTACTCTTCGACGTATTCGTACAATCCGGCCAGCCACAGCAGCATGATGGCCTGGCGTTCCGCCGCCATGTCCCCGTTGTTGTGGAGAATGCCCTCCAGCTCGTTTATCTGAACCCTGGTGTCCCTGCTCCGGTCGACAATACCCTCGACGGACTGGGCGCCGGCATATACCGGAAACAGCAGCAGCATAAAACAGATCAGTTTTGCCAAGGTCATAACTCCAGTGTATCGGCGATTTCCGTCATCGCGTCCGTAACATTCTGTATGTGATCGGCCAGATCGATTTCCAGCAGCAGCGCACCCTCGCGCAGGTCGTCCCGGTTGACAGCCCGTGCAAACCCTTTGTCTTTCATTTTCTTTTTCACCGATTTTGGCGCGACTTCGGCTACCTTTTTTGATGGTCTCACCAGCGCAACCGCGGTGATAAAACCCGTCAGGTCATCCACGGCGAACAGGGATTTGGCCATCAACGTATCGCGGGGCACTCCGGTCGAGTCGCAATGGGACAAAATAGTCTGGATCACGATGTCGTCGTAACCCTTCTCCTTCAGTATCTCCGCGCCCTTGAACGGGTGTTCCTCGGCGGTGGGATAGCGTTCATAGTCAAAATCGTGGAGCAGCCCCACCACACCCCACAGTTCTTCGTCCTCGCCGAATTTTCGCGCGTACGATCGCATGGCCGCTTCCACGGCCAGCGCGTGTTTGACCAGGTTCGGGTTTTGCGTGTACTCCGTCAGTACGTCAAAAGCTTCTTTTCGGCTGGGAATTGACACGGCAGTGTCCTCCTCGGGCCGTCAAAACCGGATTTGCGAAATCCGTTTCGATCGCCTATATTAGTATTTCGTTTAAAGTTACAACATTCCCAGGCACGCGGCGTTGAAGCCCCGCGGAATCAACTTACCAAGTATAGTGTTTGAATGGCCAGTAGTTCCAAAGAAAAACAGGCGCGCTCGATTCGAGTGATTCGCGGTTATCTTGCCCGGTACCGAAGTGGACTGGTTTGGGGGGGAGTGTGCCTGGTACTCACCGATGTGTTGCTGCTTGTCAACCCGTGGATCCTGAAGCTGGCGATCGACGCGTTGGACGTCGGGGCGACCCGCCAACAACTACTCATTTACGCGGGTTTCTTTGTGGGCGTAACGGCGATCAGCGGAATATTTCGTTTTCTCATGCGCAGAATCATGATCGGTATCTCGCGCAAGATCGAGTTGGACATGCGCGCCGATTTTTATGCACACCTGCAGAAATTGAGTCCGGCCTTCTACAACGACCACCGGACGGGCGACCTGATGGCGCTTGCCACCAATGACCTGAACGCCGTGCGTTCGCTGGTTGGTCCGGGAGTTATGTACACGCTTAATACGATCGTCACCGGCGGGTTTGCGATCGCGGTGATGGTCGTCATGTCGTGGGAACTGACCCTCGCCTCGCTCCTGCCCATGGCCGTTCTCACCGTTGTTGTTTACCACAGCGTCAAGGTGAT
>CAYUDF010000957.1:0-1552 GCA_964443465.1 uncultured bacterium | reverse complement strand
ATCGCCTATAACGGGTACTGAAGGGGGGACGGGGCCGTTCTTTTCGCCTGACGGACGTTGGATCGGGTTTTGGGCGGATGGAAAGCTCAAAAAGTCACCCACCGGCGGCGGTTCACCGATCCCGATCTGCGACGTTGCGCGCTGCCCACGGGGTGCAAGCTGGGGACCCGACGACACAATAGTGTTCGACGGGGGCTACGACGGGAACGGTATCCGAAGGGTCTCGGCCTACGGCGGCGAACCAGAGGAGATCAACGAGGGGGACGTCGGCCATCCACAAATCCTGCCGGACGGGGACACGCTGCTGTTCACCGATTTTTCGAATAGACAGCTGGCGGGTGCCACAGTCAGTGTCCAATCACTCACGACCGGAGAGAGGAAGGCCCTGATTGAGAACGCGGCCGATGCGCACTACGCCCCCACAGGCCATTTGGTCTTCGCCCGCCTTGGAGCGCTGATGGCTGTGCCGTTCGACTCCAGAAGCCTGGAGTTGACGGGAAACGCTGCGGTTGTCGTCGACAGCCTGAGACAGGCGGTGAACGCCCCTCACACGCGCACCAACACCTTCACGGCACAGTTCAGCATCTCGTCCTCGGGGGGATTGGTCTTCGTGCCCGGAGGGGTGTGGCCCGACCCGCTCGACTCGCTTGCAATGTTCAATCGCGAGGGGCAGGCGGAGCCGCTTGAGATGCCACGGGGCCACCGCTGGATGCCGCGTATCTCTCCGGATGGCACCCGAGTTGTGTATTGGGACAGCGGTTTCTTGCGCGAACAGGTCTGGATACACGATATCGCCCGCAATACCCAGACCCGGGTGACGCTGGACGGCAAAGGGGCCTCCTTTCCGATCTGGACGCCGGATGGTGCATCCATCACGTTCACCTCGGCCAGCACCGGTCGAACAGTCATGTACTCGATTGCCGCGGATGGCAGTGGTCAGGCGGAGTTGCTCTCATCGGACGGCATCGAAGGAGTGCCGTCGTCGTGGTCTCCGGATGGTCAGTTGTTGGCGTTTAATGGGGGCACGGGCGAAAACTATGGTATATGGATGCTGCCCCGTGAAGGAGAACCTTGGCTGTTTTTGGCCTCCGCTACGGGTGCGGCATTCTCTCCCAACGGAAAGTGGCTCGCGTACTCGTTCGAGAATGAGGTATTCGTAACGCCGCACCCAGGACCCGGGCCCAAAACTCAGGTTTCTGCCGGTGGCGGTCAAGAACCGGCGTGGGCGCCAAACGGCCGCGAGCTCTTTTTCCGAGGTGGTAGCCCCAGGGCCATGTGGGCTGTTGACATCTCGACTGAATCAGAGCTTCGGCTCGGGAGACCGCGAAGACTCTTTCGCTCGGATGGGGCTTTCTCCCCAAGCAGAGGCTACGATGTGTCCCCCGACGGTCAGCACTTCTTGATGACCGATAATGGTCCCACACAGGATGAGCCCGTGACCCAGCTCCACATGACCCTCAACTGGTTCGAAGAACTCAACCGCCTCGCCCCCCCCAGCTAACCATGCTCAACACCACCGTCTCCCACTACCGCATCGTCGAGCACCTCTGCC
>CAYUDF010000956.1:0-1553 GCA_964443465.1 uncultured bacterium | reverse complement strand
CGATCGAAACCAGTGTCAACGAGTCGCGGTAAAAAGCGTCGAACATGTAATATTTGCCCTGTTCGAGGTAAACAAGACGGCCAAGACCCGTGCTCAATTTGGCGTACGCCGTGTTGGGAAACGGGAAACCGTAATAGATAACAGAGAATAGCAGCCACAAAATCAACGGCAGGAAACCGAAAGCGGTCGCGCGGTAGTGGCGGTTTCGAAAGACATCCACGGCCAGGGCTGGAGTCAGCATCAGCAGCAGGTCGAGGCGGTTTACGCCGGCCAGTGATACCATCAGCCCGAGCAGAAATGACCGCCGTTTCCCCGCGTCGAACCTGAAGAGGATCCACAGAAACAGGGCAACCAGCAGGTATGACAACGCGTTTTCTAATCCCGACGTGGTGAAAGAAATAAAACTCGGGGACAACAGGAGTAGATTTCCGCCCGTAACAGCTCCGATCAGCGATCGGGACAACCGGCCGACCACGAAATAAAAAGCCGCCAGGCCACACACGATCGAAACAATAATAGAAGTCAGGTACAGTTCCCTGGCGATCGCGACAACCGGCGTGAGCAACAACAACCACAGCGGATGGGTAAACGTCTGCACGCGTTCGGCCACGTTCCAGCGCAATCCGTGTCCCTGCAGAAAATTGTCGATTGTCCGGAACGTAATGTATGCGTCATCGGTGACCCACGCCGTCTTAAGCGCCATGGCCGCGTAACACAGCAAGAGCGACACGACCGTCGCCCAGAACAGGCGGGCCAGAAGGACGGGTGAATTCAAATCCGGTTTATTCATATTGGATAGAGCGGTCTTCAAACAGAAGCCCGGTTTCCCTTTTATAGCGGAATTCAGTCGCCAAGTGAAACACAATCGGGATGCGGATTGAAGGAGCAGATGGTCAGATCCGGAAGAGGTATTGCAGTTTCAGAAAGAACTGACGGTTGGTAAGCGTCCAACCCTCCCGGCCGTTGTCGTCTTCGAAAGTAAGCGCCCTGAAATCGTTCGACGACCCGATATAAAATACGGTGAGCGAATTGATCCGATAGGTGAGCAGCGGATCGACGTCCCACGAGTTCCACCGGTCGTTATACTGGGTTATCAACCGGGCGGAGAATTCCCGCGACAGTTGCAGTGATATCCGGGTGCGGAGCACGGATTGCGAAAACAGCCGTTCGTTTGTAACCAGGTCGTCGCTCTGGACACGACTGAAAGACGTGGATATCAAAATGCGGTCGACAGGCCGTATGTCCGCCCAGCATCCATAGTTGATTTCCTTGCCCATTACCAGGTCGTGCCGGGCGATCCGATGTCCATAGTTGGCGTGGCCACCGAAGCGAAGAGCACGGAAGGGTTGTGTTCGGATACAGTTGTGTGCTTCCCATATATCGTCGAACTGGATATTTCCGAATAACTCGTTACTCCGCATGTATCTGGCGTGCATCCCCGTCTGGGCGATACGGGAAACGATTTCCAGGCTGACATCTCCCCATTCGTCTTTTTTAACGTCTTCAAAATTCCACTTCTGGCCATAGTTGATTCTGGTGTTGATGTTCTCCAG
>CAYUDF010000955.1:0-1554 GCA_964443465.1 uncultured bacterium | reverse complement strand
CCGGACCATCCGTCTTGACCTGGTACTTGATCGTGGTGACCGGGTTGAACGGATTGGGGTAGTTCTGGCCAAGGTCGTTGCGAGTTATTGAAACGCCGGGAACGGGTTCGACAATATCCAGTATATTTCCCAGCCAGAAAAGAACCCGATTCATGTGCTTGGGTCGCGCACCCGGAAAAAACGGAAAGACGTCGCGAATCTCGTGAAAGCTGAAACCACTCAACACAAATCCGACCCGGTTACCCACCGGGTTGGTGGTCGTGTCGGACACGATCGCTCCGGCAGAGTTACCGTTGCCGTCGTAAGACATTTCGAGATTCGCCGTGCCCACCGGCAGTAAAACATCGAAGTCGTTCATCGCAGGACAGCCACCGTAAACAACCAGCGTATCGGGGTGCGGACTCGGCCACAGGACGTCGAACATTCCGCCTGTGACACCGACACCCAACGGACTGACACCAACAACCGGCACGTGCGAATCGGTAGTCAGACTGTAGTTGCAGTATTTAGCCCGGAATTGTATCGCGCTGGTGCTGTTGAGCCTGTTTGTCCAGTGGTCAGCCACGTCGTCGCCGTTGAGATACACACCGCCGCCGGGACCGGTCAGGTTTTCCAGCCACGTGTACAACATCCCGGTGTCATCCGACTTGTCGGGATTGCCCGAACCGTCGGCGAACGCGTGCAGATCGCCGGTGTTCCACACAATATTCCGGTACACGCCGGCCAGCTGCATTGCCGCGTTTTTGACCCGGGATCCGGGGTGGTTCCCCACATCCGACGACGGCCCGCGAATGTCGTAGCGGTCAATCTGCCCCTGATACCCGCTCCACACAAAGGCCTGGTCGAAATAGGGCTGCGCTCCACGCAGGTTCATCCCGTCGACGTACAGCAGGTCGGCTCCCGGGGTCGGGTTTGCCGGCAGGATGGTAAACTCGTCGGCAGCGACGGCTGCTTCCGAGATATCCGACGTACCGAAGGTCGGGTTTGGCAGAAACAGCGACGTATATGACCAGATGCCGATTGTGTTACACGCGCCGAAGAAAAACCACACCGTATCACCGGGCACAAACAGGTTGTCGTTCAGGTCGACGTTGTACCGGTTGTTGACCATGGTTCCACTGCTGTTCCACGTGCTGTCCGCCTGGATCCGAAACCACGTCTCACCGTTCGCGGACACGGTCCCGGCGTCGTTGTACCGGGAGTCGGTTACCAGGTCCCCACCGGTCGCTCCCGAATTGGGGCCGTCAATACGACAGAACAGATAAACGGCCACCCCGCTCGACGTGTCGCCCGGCACGTGAAATCCGAGACCGTCCTCGGGATCGGTGACGGCAACGGCCACAGAATCGCCGGGCAGAATACCGGAACTGTTGTACGGCAGAATATCCATCGCCATGTCGGCGCGGGCCGATCCCGTCAACGATCCGTCTTCGGAAAAATTGTCCTGAAACATGTGGATGTCATGGAGTACCCACGCGGGGCCGGTGTGGTTGATCCGATAGATTTCCGCGTTGGCGAACAACGGCGCGTGGCTTTGACACCAGTCGTGGTAGT
>CAYUDF010000954.1:0-1559 GCA_964443465.1 uncultured bacterium | reverse complement strand
ACGCTGGCTATTCCGACAAGGCGGAAGCGCAGAAAACGCTGCCGATGCTCAACCACGTTTTATCCTTCCCGACGACGATATTTATCGACCGATCAGGAGTGGTACAGGGGATCCACACCGGCTTCACCGGTCCGGGCACGGGTGAGCACTATGATAAATTTAAAAAAGATTTTAACGATATGGTGAATTCGTTGCTGAAGCAGTAACTGGAATCTGATCGTGAGGAGACGTTACAGATGAGACCGACTATATATATATTATTGAGTGTTCTTCTGGCGCTGCTGGTCCCCGCCCTGGTAATCGCGGGCGATGCGGAACCGAATGAAGAAGCGACTTATCTTAAAAACGTCCGGCAGCTGACTTACGACGGCTTGCGCGCCGGCGAGGGCTACTTTTCGCCCGACGGAAACTACCTGATTTTTCAGAGTGAACGTTCGGCGGACAATCCGTTCTATCAAATATACATGCTGAGCTTTCTGGACGGCGAAACGCACCGCGTGTCACCCGGCACCGGTAAAACCACGTGCGCGTTTTTCCGGCCGGGCGCTGACGAAGTGCTTTACGCCTCCACGCACCTCGATCCCGATGCCGAAAAAAAGCAGAAGGAAGAACTGGATTTCCGCTCGTCGGGCCAGAAACGCCGTTACGCGTGGGACTACGACGAGGAGTTTGACATCTTCAGCGCCAAACGCGACGGCAACGGTACCACGAGACTGACCGAAGCGCGGGGATACGACGCCGAGGGCGGATATTCGCCCGACGGCAAACACATCGTGTTCTGCTCGATGCGCGACGCCTACCCGCCCGAAAACCTGTCGGAGAAGAACCGGAAACGGCTGGAGATCGACCCATCCTACTTTGGCGAGATCTATATAATGAACGCCGATGGCTCGAACCAGACACGGCTGACCGACTGGCCGGGTTACGACGGTGGGCCGTTTTTTACGGCCGATGGCGAACGCATCATCTGGCGACACTTCGGTGAAGACGGCATGCTGGCCGACGTGTACACGATGTCTCTCGACGGCTCCGACCGCGTGCGGCTCACCGACTTTGGATCGATGTGCTGGGCGCCCTACATGTACCCCACCGGCGAATACGCGATTTTCACGACCAACAAGCTGGGATTCGGCAATTTCGAACTGTACATCGTAGACCCCGCCGGCGAAAAAGAGCCTGTCCGGATCTCGTACACCGACGGTTTTGACGGACTTCCCGTGTTCTCGCCCGACGGTAAACGGCTGACGTGGACTACCAACCGCACAACCAACAAGAAATCCCAGATATTTATCGGCAACTGGAACCACGACGCGGCACTCGAAGCGCTCAAGGCGAGCCCCGGACGCCAGGCCGCCGAATCACCCGCCGGCCACGGAGACGACCAATCGAAACACGCTCCGTTTCTCGGCGGTGACGCGTTAATGCACGCCTCGTCGGATGACAGTGAGACCCCCGCGGCCGATCCGATCTCGGCCGGCGCTCTGCGCGAAAAAGTATCCGTGCTCGCTTCCGACGACATGGAAGGCCGCCTGACTGGATCCACGGGCGCTAAAAAATCC
>CAYUDF010000953.1:0-1561 GCA_964443465.1 uncultured bacterium | reverse complement strand
GATCGTGGCTGGACATCGTACCCGCGCAAAAACACAAAAAAGACACCCGCGTGACGATGACAAAACGAATCAACGCCGATTCCGCGACGGTCATGCAGTCCTACGGGCAGGTGCCCGTTGGGGATATACCCCAGGTTGAATTGACGCACGGCTTTATCAACACCGCCTATCCCTGTATGAACGACCACCAACTGGCGATCGGTGAATCGACTTTTGGAGGACGGGCGACACTCAAATCGGATATCGGGCTTATCGACTGCCAGCAGCTGGTCCGGTTGCTGCTCGAGCGGTGCACGACGGCGCGAGAGGCGATTCGGGTAGCCGGTGAACTGCTTTCGGAGCACGGCTGGATCGATTCGGGGGAAATGCTGTCGATTTGTGACAAAACAGAAGCGTGGCACCTGGAAATCGTCGGTCCGGGCAAAGGTAACAAGGGCGCTGTGTGGGTCGCGCAGCGCATTCCGGACGGACACGTCACCGTAAACGCGAACGGCAGCCGGATCCGTTGGATCAACCCGGACGATTCGGATTATTTTATGGTGTCGGACAATGTTTATACGGTGGCGCAGGACAGCGGCTGGTGGAGCGCCGACGACGGTGAGTTTCAGTTTAACTACGCGTACGATCCGACCGGTCGAACCTCGGCCGCGGCCACGCGCCGCGAATGGCGGGTCCTGTCGATGGTGGCTCCGTCGCTGGGACTGCACCCGAATTCCGAGAATTTCCCGTTTTCGGTGAAGCCGGATACACTGGTCACACTGGAAAAGATGATTTCAATATTCCAGGACTACTACGAGGGGACAGATTTTAATTTCGTGAAGGATCTCACGTGGGTGAACGGCGATGGTGAAACGGAGATTTCGCCGTTGGCAAACCCGTTCATGCCCTATGACATGAACAAGCTGTTCAAAATCAATGGCGGTTGGGGCTGGCGGGGAGAAAGGACGATTGCGAGGTGGTACACGATGTATGCCACCATCACGCAATCGCGGCAGTGGTTACCCGACGAAGTTGGTGGTGTGGTGTGGCTGGCTTTTGATAACGTGGCAACGTCCATTTACGTGCCCCTGTATTGCGGTATAACGGACGTAGCCGTTCCGTACAAGACGCCGGGCAGGACGGAAGGGTACCGGCACGACAGCGCCTGGTGGGCCTTCAACCGACTGGGCACGTTGACTGCACAGCGCTGGGGTGATATGCGACACGATGTGACGGCGGCCTGGGGACCCATGCAGGCAGAACTGCTGGTCAACCAGGCGGAAGTTGACGCGGAAGCTGTGCGCCTGCTCAAGAAGAACCGGAATAAAGCGCTGAAGTATCTCACGAATTACGGCATCGAGTGGGGGGACAAGGTTGTCGACCGGGCCTGGCGCCTGGGTGACGAACTGTGGACGAAATACGACGAAAAATTCTGACCGGATCAGGGTAGAGAACACTTCCAGTCCGGCAGGGAGTCGAAGCCGTGGGAACGGGCGTCGTCTGAAATAATCGCTCCCATTTCTTCCAGCACAGATGGCTCCGGCGGTGTGATACCGTCGGGGTCCAGCAGCTCGCGGACGCG
>CAYUDF010000952.1:0-1568 GCA_964443465.1 uncultured bacterium | reverse complement strand
AGCTGGTCGCAGTGGTTGCTTATGAGGGGTAATCGATTCGAGACACGCAGCGTGACTACCGAAAAAGGCTTTCTGGTAGTTTCCAATTGTTTCTTGGACCTGGGAAGGGCGGATGATCTGGGCGTTATCTGGGGCTAAATGCGTAAGCAGTAATTGGAGAGAAGTTATCGTGTAGCTACATTCAATCGGCGCATTTTGGCCAGAAGGGTAGTTCGGGGCAGACCAAGCTTTTCTGCAGTGCGAAGTCGATTCCAGTCGTTGTTATTGAGGGCGTCCAATATCAGCCTACGTTCGTAGCGATCCACATTGCGTTCGAGTACCCCCTCGCTCCTGTTTCTGGAGTTGAGGTAATCTTTAATAGGCTGCGACAACATCGCGAAACGGATCAGATCCGTTTCCCCGATCAGCGAGATGATTCGTCGAATTTCATTCTGGAGTTCCCGGATATTCCCCGGCCAGTCATAGAGCTCCAATGCTTCCATCGCCTTGACGTCGATCTGAAAATGCCTGTGTGTCTGTTTGTTTCGGAGCGCGCTTTGTTTTAGAAAATGACGGATTAGCAGCTCTATATCTCGCTGCCGAAAACGCAACGCAGAGATATGGAGTTTGACCGTGCCCAGTCGATAGTAGAGATCACGTCGAAATGTCCCTTTATCGACCTCGCTTACTAAATCACGGTTGGTCGCTGATAGTACCCGAACCTGTGCAACACGAACCCGATTCTCACCGAGACGGCGGAATTCGCCGTTTTCCAGGAGACGAAGCATCTTGACCTGGAGTTCGGGTCCCATCTCCCCTACTTCATCGAGAAAAACCGTTCCGTCGTCGGCTTCTTCGATCAGTCCGATTCGGTCCCTCACGGCATCTGTAAAAGCTCCTTTTACGTGGCCGAACAATTGGCTTTCCAGCAAACTTACAGGCATTCCCCCGGCGTTAATCGCCACAAACGGGCGATCGCGACGGGAGCTGTTTGCGTGAATTGCGTTTGCAAATAACTCCTTGCCGACGCCTGTCTCTCCTTCCAGAAGAATCGTCTCTTCTGAAAGGCTGGCCCTTTCCGCAAGACGAATCAGTTTTATCATGTCCGTGTCGACAGTAAGGATACTCTTGAAAGAACCCCGAGGGTGAGTGACTGGGGATCTACCGTCACCAATAATAAATCCATCTGCGGGTGTAGGAACTCCCTCAATCTCACCTTCAGCCAGACGTCCCAGCGCTTCGGCACTTGCGACCAGGCACTCGAAAAATCGGGGCGATAACATGCGATCACTTGGAATGCATGTGCAAAGGATGTAACCAGCATGTCCAAGCGTGGGAATACAAACCAGTGATTGTTCCGTATACGCCTTGAACACCATGGGATCCTTGTCCATGCCGAGAATCGGTATCTTTGAGTCTCGGTCGAGCCGACGAACAATCTCCTTGGCCTCGTTGACGGGAATATTGTATGTGAGAGGAACTTTGTAGCCGCGCCCCAGTCTCTTGATGAGAAACAAGCTGTCGGCTTCGACGCTTTGTGCCACCTGATACGCGAGATCCGGCTTCATTTCTTCTAAAGGAAATCTTGC
>CAYUDF010000951.1:0-1569 GCA_964443465.1 uncultured bacterium | reverse complement strand
CAGCGGCTAGCCCCTCCAGACCGGCCTCCTCCGCCTTCTGGTGAAATTCTCGACCCCTTATATCAATATGGCTTTCACGAGCTAAGTCAAGTGTTTTATAGAATTTTCTGAGTTTTGCGTGTGTAAAATCATCGGTGTCGAGGCTGTCCACTGCGTCGAGCGCGGCGGGTGTGCCTTCCATGATCAGACGCAGAACCAGGCGCTCGATCAGACCCCGGTTTCCGTCATCGAGACCGTTTCCATTACCACCGGCGGGTGTCGCGATTTCGTCCGTTTCAACTTTCCGTACCCGCTTCATCGCCTTCGCTCGCTTCTTTTTCAGCTCGCCAGCGTCGACCTCGAACGCCGACGCCAGCTGGTTGACGATCACGTCTGCGCGAACACGGTCGTCCAGGTGCACGATACCGGTCAACGCCCTCTGCATCAATTCTTCGCGTTCACGAACAGTCGGCTGCCTCTCCGCGAGAATATCCTTCAGAAATGCAAAATAATCGTCAGCACTTTCAAGGAGTTGCGTGAATGCCTCTGCACCATCTTTCTGCTCCATCGCCTCCCGGGCCACGCTGTCGGGGTCACTGCCCGCGGGCAACCGCCTGACGCGCGACTCGACGCCGGCAGCCAGCATAATCGCCCCCGCCGAAACGGCGGCGTTTTCGCCGGCCGTATCGCCGTCCGGAAGGACCACCGCCCGTTGCGTAATTCGCCGCAACACGGTGGCATGGTCCGGAGTAAACGCCGTCCCGCACGCGGCCACACTGTGTTTGATGCCCAGCATGTGCAATGAAATCAGGTCCGTATACCCTTCTACCACCACGGCGTTACGGGACTTGCGGATGGCGTCGCGGGCGCTGTTGACACCGTAAAAGGTGCGGCGCTTGGAAAACAGGGGGCTTTCCGCGGAATTGAGGTACTTGGGCTCGTCGTCTCCCATCGCGCGGGCGCCGAAACCGATGACACGCCCGCCCACATTGATAATGGGAAACATGATGCGATTCCGGAAATAATCGTAGTAACCCTTTGATTTATCGCTTTTTACAATCAGCTTGAGCTCTGCCAGGACCTGTTCCGGCATCCTCTCGCGCCGGGCCGCCTTCCACAACGCGTCCCAGGAGTTTGGCGCGAAACCCAGTCCAAACGTCTTCCACGCCTGTTCGGGTATACCCCGGTTTTTTAAATACTCACGGGCTTTCGACGCGGACGCTTCGTTGTTGAGGACGCGGTAATAAAAACGGGCGGCAAACGCGTTGGCCTCGTAGCGGGAGTCGTTTTTTGACTTGTCCGGGTCGTTCTCGCGATATTCCACCTCCACGCCGCATTGATCACCCAGCTGCCGCACCGCCTCCACGAACGTAATCCCGTCGATCTCCATCAGGAATTTGAAGGCGTCGCCGCCGACTCCGCAACCGAAGCAGTGGAAGATCTGCCGGTCCGGGCTCACATTGAAACTGGGAGTTTTTTCCTGATGAAACGGACATAACCCTTTGAAACTATTACCGGTACGGCGTAACTCCACGTACTGGGATACGACCTCGGCGATATCGGTACGATCCCGAATCGTTTCTATTGTAC
>CAYUDF010000950.1:0-1574 GCA_964443465.1 uncultured bacterium | reverse complement strand
GATTTGCGTAATAGGCGCCGGCACAATGGGTCACGGCATCGCCCAGGTGTCCGCACTGGCCGGTTACAGCGTGTTTCTGTGCGATGTCGACCACAACGTGTTGTCCCGGGCGTCGGCGCAGATTATGAAAAACCTGAACGGTGGAGTAAAAAGAAACAAGATCACAGAAGAACAGCGGGACGCCGCGCAGACAAGAATTACGACGACCGCCGAACTGGATATGGCATTGGCATCTTCCGAGTTGTGCATCGAGGCGGTCGTCGAAAATATGGACGTCAAACGTGAGGTGTTCGGGACGATGGAACTGCACACACCCTCCAGTGCTATCCTCGCCACGAACACCTCCTCTCTTCCCATCGGAAAAATCGCCGAAAACCTCAAGGACCCGTCGCGTGTTGTCGGCCTGCACTTCTTTAACCCCGTGCATATCATGCCGCTGGTTGAAGTGGTGGTGCAGGAGGTTACTCCTGACAGCGTGCGTCAGGCGGCGCTTTCGTTTGTGGATCGTATCGGTAAATCACCCGTTCTTGTGAACGACTCCCCGGGATTTGCCACCAGCCGGCTCGGCGTGGTGCTCGCCCTCGAGGCGATTCGGATGGTCGAACAGGGTGTGGCCAGCGCCGCCGACATCGACCGTGCGCTTGAGCTGGGGTACAAACACCCGATGGGGCCGCTCAAAACCACCGACATCGTCGGCCTGGATGTTCGCCTGGCAATCGCCGAGACTTTGCACAGCGAACTGGGTGGCGACCACTACGCGCCTCCGAAACTGCTGCGCGACAAGGTGGCAGCCGGGGATCTGGGAAGGAAAAGCGGCAAGGGTTTCTACGAATGGAACGAGTAACCGACATACACATCCACGTCCAACCGTGGGACGAGCTCAAACCCGGCGTCCTCGATTCACTCACCCGCGACCACAAGGATCACTTCGACTACCTCGTCGCGCTGATGAATGATCCATCCCTGTTGATCGAACACCTCGATCGCAACCGGATCTGGCGCGCCGGGCTGATCAACTATCCGAGCCCCGACGTGATGGGATTTACCGACCGGACCAACCAGTTTGCCGCCGACTACGCCCGGCACAACCCCGAAAGACTTCTGCCGTTCGGTGGCATTCACCCACGTTTCACTGACGACCCCGCGGGAGCGGTCGACAGGCTGATCGACATGGGCATCCGGTGCCTCAAAATTCATCCACCCCACCAGGTGTATGCGGCCAACGCGTACACTGAGGGACTGGACAACCTCGCGGCTATTTATCGAAAGGCCGAAGACCGTGGCCTGCCCGTGATGATCCACACCGGCACCAGCGTGTTTCCGGGCGCCCGCTGCAAATACGGAAACCCGATGGAAATCGACGACGTTGCGATCGACTTCCCCGACCTTCGCATCATCATGGCCCACGGCGGACGCCCGTTGTGGATGGACGAAGCGTTTTTTGTTGTCCGGCGGCACAAAAACGTGTGGCTCGAACTGTCGGGCATTCCACCCAAAAAACTGCTGGAATATTTTCCGCGGTTACCACAGCTGGAGGGCCAGATTCTGTGGGGCACCGACTGGCCCAGTCCCGG
>CAYUDF010000949.1:0-1577 GCA_964443465.1 uncultured bacterium | reverse complement strand
TCGCAATCGATCGAACGCGTAAAAATCGAGGGAGACGTTGTGGTGGCCCACGGGAAACTGGCCAGATGGATGATAGGTGCCGAAACAGAATATATGTTTAACGTTCTTTCGCTTCGCGCCGGGTACGCGCTTATCAGACCGGGTGAAAGCCGGACAGTTCCCTATTTCGGCTTCGGCGCCCGGATCAGCCACTTGTCTGTCCACTACAACGCCAACCTGGATAAAGAAAACGCTTTTTCTGACACGCACCGATTCACCTTGAGCGTATCGCTGTGAAACCTCCCGCGGTAATCCTGCATACCGTATCTCACCGCCTGTTTCAGCTCGGATTTGTCGCCCTTACTCTTTTTATTCCTTTTTCAATCGCCGGAGCAAACTTCGGTATCGGGTTTTCTCTTCTGGCCTGGATGCTGGCCGCAATCGCTTTCCGGATGGCGAAACCGGGTGAAATCACGACATTTCGGCCGCAAATAAAAGTCAGAAACGACCCGCTGTTCTGGAGCGCGGTTTTGTTGATGGTATCGGCCGCACCCACGCTGCTCATCTCGGACGATTTCCAGCGCGCGTTCAAGGACTGGCGATCGTACTGGCTGTTGTCGATCTGTTTCGTGGTTGCCGCCAACCTGGCAGTCCACCGGCTGCGCGAGGTCGTATTCTGGGTGTTATTTGCCTCGATCACGATCTCGTGTATCGTCGCGATGGTTCAACGCGCGGGTGGGATCGATGCCGGTTTCATTCACATCGATGCGCAAAAACGTGTCGGCAGTACACTTTTTACAATGACTTTCGCCGGGATTCTTTACCAGACGATTCTGCTGACACTCGCCGTAGTGCTACGCAAGGGTACGGAATTGCGATCCAGAATAATACTGTGGGCCGGCGTGTCACTTCAGTTCGTAGCGATACTTTTAACGGTCACGCGCGGCGCGTGGCTGGCCCTGTTCGCCGGCCTGGCGGCGATTTGTCTGCTGGTGAGAAATAAAACTGTCCTGATATTTGGAACCGTTGCGGTGGTACTGGTGTTGTCCTTCGCCGTGTATACGGCGCAGCACACCGGACGGAACGTTTCCCCGGTCCTGCTGTTCCGCCAGCTCGATGTCCACGCCAGCACACGCCTCGTCCTGTGGGACATCGCCTGGGAATTGTTTAAAAAGAATCCGGTACTGGGTGTCGGAATGGGTGACTATGAAACAGAGGCGAATGAGCTGGTCGGCGACCGCACGGTTACGACAACAACCGACTCGCACAACGTTTACCTGCAAGTGCTGGCCACGAGGGGCCTGGTGGGATTTCTGCCGTTTGTACTGTTCTGGTGGCTTGTATTCAGGTCACTGTTCGGAGTCCGAAAAAGGGCCGAAAAAGGATCCATCGAGTGGCATTACGCGGTCGGAGCAATTGGCGCGACGGTGGCGATTCTGATCGGGGCGTTAACCGAAAATAACGTCGACGACGAAGAGGTATTTATCGCATTCATGTTTATCACGGGGTTGGCGCTGAGCACGAAATACGTCGTTTCGCCAAAAAACGATAATACAGGCGGATAACGGCAACACCGGCAAAAAGAGCGATGACGGGTT
>CAYUDF010000948.1:0-1582 GCA_964443465.1 uncultured bacterium | reverse complement strand
TACAACCAGACGCGGCTCAACATGGCCCAGCCGACCCGCTTATTCGTAGATGCGCAGACTGTTCCCGAATGGCGCACGCTCGGGTTTCATCCTGTGCTGAACGAGTACGGAGATTCGGTCGAGGCTAATAAAGAAGCCGGCGTGATGCACCGGATCCTGAAGTTAAAAGAAGCCAACCCGCTACCGGAAACCAAGCGGTTGCCGGACAGTTTTGATCTCGGGCTCAGTCGAAAGCAGTTTTGCGCCACGCCCGCATCGTTCGACGATTACGCTCGCAAGAATCCGCTCTGGGGCATGCCTTACGGGTTACCTGGCCTCGATTCGGAACGGCAATCAACACTTCTGCAGTGGCTGGAACAGGGTGCGACTTACACCGCTCGCCCACCACTTCCGGCGAAATTTGTCGACCGGGTTCAGGCCTGGGAATCGTTCCTGAACAGCGACTCGCTTAAATCACAGCTTTCATCGCGCTACATTTACGAGCACCTGTTCCTCTCTCACCTGTATTTCCCTGATCTTGATCTGCGCAGGTTCTTCAATATCGTTCGTTCCAGTACGCCACCGGGAAAACCTGTCGACCTGATCGTTACACGCCGCCCCTACAGTGACCCGGGCGTCGACCGCGTCTACTACCGGATCGTAGAGGAACTTGGCACGATTGTCTCCAAGACACATATGCCATACGCCTTAAACGCGGCCCGGATGGACCGCTGGCAGGAGTGGTTTATTGAAGCCGACTATTCGGTTACAAAGCTACCGTCCTACGAAGCCCAGTACGCGTCGAATCCGTTCCGGACTTTCGACGCTATGCCTGTGGATTCGCGTTATCGATTTATGCTCGATGACGCACAAAATACGATCAGGTCATTCATCAAGGGACCGGTTTGCCGGGGACAGGTCGCCCTAAATGTTGTGAACGATCATTTCTGGGTCTTCTTCACGAACCCCAATGACCAAAAGCTGGAACGGGTAGAAGACTTCCTTTCCAAGCATTCGGAAAACATGGAATTGCCGGCGAGCAAGGAGAGCATTTACATGCCCATCACGGAGTGGCGCAGGTATTCCAGGCAACAGACGACACTCCTCGCCGCAATGGATCAATACCTCAGTGAACATTATTCCGATGAAAACGCGGTGTCCCTGGACATCGTCTGGGATGGCGACGGCGTCAACGACAATGCTACGTTGACCGTGTTTCGTCATTTCGACAGCGCCACGGTTGAGAAAGGCCTCGTCGGTAAAGCACCGAAGACGGCATGGCTGGTCGGGTATTCATTGCTGGAGAGAATCCACTACCTTCTCGCCGCCGGCTACGATGTATTTGGCAATGTCGGCCATCAGCTGGTGACCCGGGTTTACATGGACTTCCTGCGAATGGAGGGTGAAGCGGGATTCCTGTTACTGTTGCCTGAAGAGGCTCGCGAACGTGAGCGGGCATACTGGTATCGCGGGGCTGACGGCCAGATCGTAAAATATATGACCCTGCCACGTTTCGAAAGCAAGATGGTTCCAGCGATCGATTACCAGACCAAAGATGAGAAATCGGAACTGTTCGGGCTGTTGCAGAAGCGTCTTCGGCCCG
>CAYUDF010000947.1:0-1588 GCA_964443465.1 uncultured bacterium | reverse complement strand
AACAATCAAAAACAGTGCAACGGTGGATCCATAGACCGACTCCGCGGAATCCCGGAAAACAAAACAGAAAGCAGCCGCCGTTACTGTGGACATTGCCACTGCCGCCGTTTCGCGGAGCCCGGGACGGAACGGAAAAAAGCCAAGACGGCGTTTCAGCGCAATAATAAAAATCAAAAACCCCGCCCAGGAGGTGATCACGGTTGCCAGCGCGATACCCCGTACGTCCATACCCAGGGCCAGGATGAACAAACAGTTGAGGGCGAGTTTCGAACCCGCCGTGAAAAAACCAACCTTCATAAGAAAAACGGTTTCTTTCATCACCAGCAGAACCCGTACATACAACAGTTTGAGGAGCAGCGGGATGATCTGGAGTGCGTACACGCCGAATACCGAAGCAATAAGGCTGGCTTCGCCCGTGCCGAGCGCACCCCGTTCCAGTAATACCTGTGTGATCCAGTCGCGATACAACCAGAAAAAGCACACCACCGGTACGAGAGCCGTTATCATAGCCTTCTGCATGTTGACCAGGCTGTGTCCGACGGATTTCAGCCCGCCCGTCACCTTTTCGAACGACCAGTGCGCGAGCAGTACGTTAAAAAAACCGAGAGAGAGAATCTGCTGGGGGATCGACTGCATTCGCTCGGCGTAGACGAGGGCGCTGATGCTGCCCGCGGCGAGCATCGACGCCATGGTCCGGTCAATTACGGGGCTGAAACGCAAAACGGAGGCGCTCAGTACCTGCGGCGACGCCAGTGAGAATATCCGCTTCAGCCGGGAGTCGGCTTTTAACGTGAGGCGGGGAAAACCGCCCAGGCGTGAAAGCCCCGCCGCCATGACGAGCACCTCAAGTCCGTGTCCGGCCACGTTGCCAATCGCGAGCGCGAAAATTCCCACACGATCCTGAAGGGTTACAATAGAAACGATCATCAGGACGGGGGGGAGGGAGAGCGCCAGCGTCGGAAGCACAAATCGTTTGCGCGAATGGCAAACCGCCGTCAGGAAACTGCGAACAATCGTGAGGACGATGACGGGGCTGAGAAGCAGCGATATCTGGACGGCCAGCCGGCGCCCTGCTTCGTCAAACGCGCGACTCATTACGGGCAGCGCAAATGGCGCCGAGAGGGCGTATATCAGTGTCATCCCGATCCCGATGTAAAGGATGTATGAAAACACCGACGACAATAAGACCGGGAATCCCGCGGGATCATTGTTCTTCTCTTCCACAAGGACCGGGACAAAAACCGACGTAATTGCCATGCCGACCAGTCCCGACAGAAAAACGGGCAATACCATCGTGAGAAAGTAGATATCGAGTTGGGAGCCCGCGCCGTAAATCGCCGCGATAACAATCGTCGAAAACAGCGGGGCAATACGCGTCAGACCACCCAGCAGGCTTACTCCGGCTGCATCTTTACCGATACGACGGGAGACGGACATATCTGATCGGGGTGCCTCTGTGGTCATTCGGCGGCACCTGCTGTGTTTGCCGTTTTAAATAAACGACTCAGCGCCAGACAACGCCGGAAATCGCTTGAAATCACGCGAGAAATAGATTTCCAGTGGCGGCTTCTTCGACGGTTCGGTGTTT
>CAYUDF010000946.1:0-1595 GCA_964443465.1 uncultured bacterium | reverse complement strand
CTTCGCAACGCCGGGCCGTCAAGCGGGGTTATAAATCCGGACGATTCAGCTTCAACGTCGCCGGGGGGCGGTGTGGTCGATGCCAGGGGATGGGATACGAACGCGTCGAAATGCATTTTATGGCCGATCTTTTTGTATCCTGCTCCGAATGCGACGGAAAACGGTTCAACCACGATACACTGGAAGTGACCTATCACGGGCTCGACCTGTCCGAGGTGCTCGGGCTGACCGTGGACGACGCGATCGATTTTTTCAACGGCCACGAAGCACTCATCCAGCGATTGCAGGTGTTGAAAAAAGTGGGTTTGGGTTATCTTCGTCTTGGGCAGCCGTCGACAACATTGTCCGGCGGCGAGTCGCAGCGCATGAAAATTGCCAGGGAACTGGCGGACAACCCCGAGGGTGGCGGCCTTTATATACTGGATGAACCCACAACCGGATTGCATGTAGACGATGTCGCCACCTTGATTGAGGTCCTGCGCGATCTGGTCGACCGGGGTAACACCATCGTTGTGGTCGAACACAACCCGCAGGTCATTCTTCAGTCCGACTACATCATCGACCTGGGGCCCGGTGGGGGAGACGAGGGTGGCAACATCGTGGCCACGGGCACGCCTGCGCAGATATCGAGGGCGAAGGGGTCACACACCGGGGCTTTTTTGCGGAGAATTATGCGGGAATCGAAGAAAGGTAAATCATGAGACTGTGCGTGACCGGCGGCGCGGGATATATCGGTTCGGTTGTTGTCGAACGGCTTGTCCAGTTGGGTCACGATGTCACGATCCTCGATAATTTTTCCACCGGTCACCGCGGCGCGATGTCACCCCGCTGCCGCCTGGTGGAAGGAGATATACGCGATCGTGCCGCGCTCGATAACGCGCTCACCCCGGATACCGACGCGGTGTTACATTTTGCCGCGTTCAGCGTGGTATCCGATTCGGTTTCCAATCCTCTCGAATATTTTGACAACAATGTGGGCGGTTCGATTTCTCTGCTGCGCGCGATGGAATCAAACGGAATCAAAAAAATTGTTTTTTCGTCCAGCGCCGCGGTGTATGGAGCGCCCGACAAAATGCCGATCGAGGAAACCGAAACGTGTTCGCCGACCAATCCCTACGGCGCCACCAAGCTGATGATCGAAAATATTCTCGAGTCCTCCCGTTCGTGGGGACTGTCGTATGTCGCGTTGAGATATTTTAACGCCGGCGGAAGCACGGAGCAGTTGGGGGAAGACCATCGGCCGGAAACCCACCTGATACCCGTGTTACTGGACGTGGCCGCCGGAAAACGGGACAAGTTCACCGTATTTGGAGATGATTACGACACGAAAGACGGAACGTGTATTCGGGACTATATCCACGTGGTGGACCTGGCCGAAGCGCACGTGCTGGCTCTCGGCGCGATAAACGGCGGATTCTGCGGCCCGCTGAATCTCGGGAGCGAGGTTCCGTTTACCGTGCTTGATGTAATCGAGGCCGCTGAAAAAATAACCGGGGCGGGCATACCGCGTGAGACCGGACCACCGCGGGACGGCGACCCGCCGGCGCTTCTCGCATCGTCAAAAAAGGCCGCCGAAGTGCTGGGCTGGCGAAAAA
>CAYUDF010000945.1:0-1595 GCA_964443465.1 uncultured bacterium | reverse complement strand
TATTCGGCCGTATTGGCGCCATGGGGCTTAGTATCGATGACGACTTCGAAGGTACTGTTGTTGAAGCTATTGGTTCTGTCGAATTCCGACCATGGAAGAACGTTGGTCTCGGTCTGGCATATTTGTACAACAGTGCCGATGCAACCATTAAAAATGTTGGTCCTACCGATGAACTTGATGTCGAGTGGCAGTTCAATGGGCCGCTCCTTTACCTGGTCCTCGGTTTTGGCAGTGTGAGCGGCAAATAAATCCGTCGCTCACCGGACAAGAACGAAACCCGTGGGGTGCTTGATCTCAAATGGTTTAAACCGCTGGGCGCCGACTGGCTGTTCACCGATCGAAACCGGATCGATCTGCGCTGGTTAGAGGACGATGACGGTATGTCGTATCGTTACCGCAACCGGATGCATTCGAAAAGCCGTTTCCCGTCTTTTCCTGGATGATCACGGGATTCGCATCCTACGAAATGTATCACGATTCGCGTTACGACATATTGATACAGCGGCATCGCTTCATCGGGGGCGTGTCCATGCCGTTTTCCAAATGGCTGTCGCTGGACGTATTTTACGGTTACCATATCGAAACCGCGCCGAAAGACGAAACCGGCGGCGCCCTCGGTCTCGCGATTGGTATTTATTTCTACTAGCTCCGGGTAATGGCTCGTTCCGGCTCTCGTATCGAATCTGGAAAAGGCTCCGCCGGAATGATTTTTTTTAAAGGATATGATGAACAACTCTCTGAAAATTTTAGGCTCCCTCGTGTTTGTGGCCGTGTTTACAATCGCCTCGATTACGGGTGCGGAAACCGTCGAATCCGCTGAGCACGAGTCGAAGTGGTTTCGGTTTGATCGGTTCATCAATTATTATATGATGGATTATCTCGACAGTGAGGAGGCGCATACCCTCGGCCTGGAAACGTTGATGGTATATGAATTTTGGGGCCTTGAGGTGGACCACCGGATTTACCTGGAAGTGGCCGATTATCCTGAGGAGATTGTGGGGAAGCCTGGAAATCCGTTTCCGGAACCCGGAGCAGCAACCGGTATCAACGACCTGTTGACGGGGTTCTGGGCCTTTCCGAAAAGTCATCGCGGCAACTGGAAATTCGGGGGCGGCCCCGTCTTTCAGTTTCCGACCGCCTCCGACGACAGCCTGGGCGCGGGTAAATGGTCAGCCGGTCCCGGTTTCGAAATTGCGTACGAAAAAGGGAAATGGTCCCTCGGCACGCTGGGTTTCCAGTTGTGGTCCTTCGCGGGCGACGAAGACCGCCACAGCGTAAACACACTCATGCTCAAGCCCTTTTTTATCTACGAAGCAACTGAAAAATGGCTACTTATCTATATGCCTTACGGGATCTCCTACTACTGGAAAAAACCCTCCGGCGAGCGGCTTCTTTTGCCGGTGGGCGGAGGCCTGCAGCACAACTTCAGCGTAGGTAAGCAGGACATGACCTTCAGCGCACAGGTATTCAAGTACGTGGAGAGACCTCCTGGATATTCCGAATGGAATGTGCGGATAGTTTTGGAGTGGCTGTTCTGAGCCAATTTACATAAATAAAAAAACGGGCGCCCATTGAGCAAACATACCCATTACCCA
>CAYUDF010000944.1:0-1598 GCA_964443465.1 uncultured bacterium | reverse complement strand
AGTTGTTGCGGAGGATCCGGAAACCATGGGTTTTTATCGAGGAGCAGGTAGTCGCCGCGCTGCCACTTTGCCACAGACCACTGGCCCGACCCCACGGGCAGCCCGTTAAATACCTTAAAACCGCCCTTTCCGGCATTCGTGCCGGAAGGGGGTACGAGCACCTCTTCGGGCACTATTTTCGCCGCGGGCAGCGACAACATCGACAGAAACGGGCCGAACGGATCGTCCAGTTCAACAACCACTGTCGAATCGTCCGGCGCCGACAGCCCGGCGATCGTACTAGTTTCGCCCCTGGAGAACGGTTTTGCGCCTCGAATCCTGTCCAGAACCCACTGGCGCGACGACCGGCTGCCCGGTCCGAGTACCCGTTCGAAACTGCGCACAACGTCGGCCGACGTTACCATCCGGCCATTGCTGAACCGCATGCGCCGATCGAGTAAAAACACATACCGCGTGTTGTCGTTTTCGATCTTCCACGATTTCGCCAGGTCGGGCACCACCCGGCCGTCCCGCGCGAATCTGACCAGCCCCTGGAAGACAAGTGCGCAGATCTCGCCTTCGGCGACATCCACAACCAGGGCGGGGTCGAGGTTGTTGGGTGAAGTTTTAAGCGCCAGTTGGAGGGTCGTGTCTGAATCCGGGGGGCTCGAGCAGGATAACAGCCACGATACCGCGGCCAATACAATCAACGGCCAGCGGCTGTGCACCACTATATATTCCCCTCGATCAGCCGGTACTCGCCGCCCGCATATTGCGCGTAGAATACAAATGAAAGGTTCCGCGCGTAGTAGTGCCAAATCCGGTATTCCCCCTGGTCAATCCTGTCAGGCGCCTCTTCGATTCTGTCCGGCCGGCCGTACCGGATGAACACCCGTCCCTGGTCGGTTTTCCACGCTTTTCCAAACGTGGAGTAACGCTCCGACGCGTACCGGATCCGGTTCAACAGTTCTTCGAGCGCCTCGTTTTCTGCCGTCGTTGGGACGGGATCACGGCGCGACCAGAAGTTGCGCCATTCGTCCTCGCGCATCTCCGGCGACGCGGTGTCGAGGGCGTGCAGTTCCCGCTCGCTGGCGATGAGGCTCAGGATTTCCATGGTGTCCTCAAAATACTCATCGAGCATGGCGCGGGTCACATCCAGGTTGAAACCCGCCACCGCCCGCGCGTCCAGGTTGCCGCCGTCGCCGGAAACGTGCAGATTGACCGCATACGCCCCCGGCCGCCACGATTCGGCGTCAAAAGTCAGCAAAAAGATATCTTCGTCGCCATCAAGGCTGATCCGTCCCCTGCCGTACAAAATCCGGGCGTTGTCGGCGTCCCGGACTTCGTAATGTACGTTGCACACAAACGGCGTGGGGATGTCTTCGTTCAAAAACAGCTCAAACCTGAGGGCCGGCTGGGAATCCAGTACGTTTAACCCGATCATTTCCGAATCGGTACTCTTGACGGCGGAACGTTGATCGAAATTCTCCCAACTGACGATCCGAAATCCACGGGCAAACGGCAGATACAACACTTCGGGTGTCCCGAATCCCAGTCCCGAAGAGAGAAAATCGGGCACAATCACGTTTGTGACACGCTGGTAGCGGATATGCGTGTTT
>CAYUDF010000943.1:0-1599 GCA_964443465.1 uncultured bacterium | reverse complement strand
TCGAGGCGGCGAGCGAGAGACAGACCGTAGGAGCCCCTTTAAAAGGCTCCATCGGCCTGTCTCTCGCTGCGGATGAACAGAGCGGTCTGGAATTGGGTGAAAATTCCCTTCGGCGCGGCGGTAAAAATCTTACCGCTGTCGAAGATTTAACACCGGAAACAAAGATGGAAACGGCGAAAATGCATCAAGTGAATTGCCTGGTCGACGACGAAGTCATGCAACTCATAAACCGTTGTAAAGAATTGATGTCGGGCAAGTTTCCCGCAGGTATCGATTACAACACGCTCATGCAGGAACTCGCAATCGAGTGGCTCAAGAAACACGATCCGGTCCAACGCGCCGAGCGCCGCGAGAATCGCGAAATGAAATCAACTACAAAAGTCCAGGAATCCGGTGAGACTTCGAGACACATTCCTCCGGCAACCCGTGACAAGGTGTATAATCGCGACAAAGGACGATGTACTTATGTCGGCTCGGACGCGAAACGTTGCAATTCTTCATGGGATCTGGAAATTCATCACGACGTGACGGCATTTGCACACGGCGGGGAGCATAGTATTACGAATCTTAGACTGCTCTGCGCTGCTCATAATAAACTGGAGGCCGAGAGGGTGTTTGGTCGGCGGCATATAGACAAGTTCTGTAAAAAGCAGGAATAATTAAAAAAGGCCGCCGCGGCGTTAACCGTGACGGCCCGCAGAATTATCATGCAACTATCATGTACCTTCCGAAGCCGTTTGGAATTTAACCAGCTGGTCCTTCAGGTACTGGTCCTCCGGTTCCTTGGACAATGCTTCTTCTCCGATCTTGATGGCGTTTCCGTAGTCACCCATGGCGTAGTAAAGCTCCGCCAGAGTGTCCAGGATGCCGGAGTCACGGTCGGAGAGATCCGCGGCCTTGAGCGCAACCGGCAGGGCTTCCTCGAAACCAAATTTCCTCTTTGCGCAAAACCACGCGAAACCGTTCATCGCGGAGGGGTCGTCCGGATGAAGTTCCAGGTATTTCATGTAGGAAGCCAGGCTGTCTTTCTCGCGATTCATTTTGTAATACACATACGCAAGCATCTGCAGCGCTTCGTCCTGTTCTTTGGAGCCGGGGAATTCCTTGATCAGCATGTTGTAGTAACCAACAGCGTCTTCATACCGATCGTCCGAGTACATCACATAACCAAGCCGTGACCAGACCTCGGCCTTTTTGTCGGTGTCGGGATCGAGTTCGATCACTTTTTCGAGGAGTTTTTTGGCTTCCTCTGATCGCACTGCATCGGCGTGTTTCATGCCGAGCTCGTACATCGTCTCAACGTCGTCCGGATTTTTCTTCAGTTCTTCCTCATAAAAACCGACCGTACCGATGCCCTTCTCGTATCCCTCGATAACCTGAAGGAAGTCTTCGGGGTCCATGTATCCCACGTACCGGTCCACTTCGTTGCCCGACGGGTCCAGTAACACCAGGGTCGGGTAGGCGCGGACCTTGAATTTCTTGGCGAGGACCTCGCCCTCGTCTTTCTCGGCGTCGTATTTGACGGGGACAATGCTGTTCAGATAGGAGGCCACTTTGGCGTCCTTGTAGGTGACCGCGTCCAGCCGTTTACACGGCCCG
>CAYUDF010000942.1:0-1599 GCA_964443465.1 uncultured bacterium | reverse complement strand
GAAGGTGGTACTGACACACCAGTTCGTGCAGCACCCCGGCGCCCAGCGCTTCCTGTAACCGGTCGTATTCGCGCTTGTACAGGCGTTCGGCCAGTGTGATCTTGACCAACCGCTTTCTGAAGGCGATCTCACCGGCGAGCCTTTTGTCCCACCGCCACCACGGAAGCCTCGATGTCCCCTCGGCGATGCCTTTTTTGTCGCGCATACCCTGTTTGACCTGGTGAATCATGTACATGATCCACGTTCCGATCGGTTCGACGATCACCTCGGAACCTTCACGTTCGAGGAAACGGAACATGTTGAAGTTACCGTCGCCCTCGGTGGTCTGTGCCCAGAATTCTCCGGTAATTTTGACAACCGGCTTGACGCGAAAGCGGTCGACTTCTATCTCTTCGAAACGCTTGCGCACTTCGGTGAGTGCGCTGACAAAATAGTCCGTCGAGAGCTGATGCCTGAATTTGAGGAGCGATTCCACCGTACCACGCCATTTGAGCGTATCCAGCGCCTTGCCCCAGCCGCCGTTTACCGACACGCTTTTCTGGTTTTGAAACGTCTCGTGCAGATAGTCCTGCGCCCACGCCAGAACCTCGTCGGTTTTTCCTTCTTCAACTTCGTAAGGACGGATCGCATAAGCGATTTCATTGAGGATATCGCCCATGTTCATTCCGTTGATCATTCCCATCAGGAAGTCGAGATTCATGTCGAGACCGGCTGCCAGGGTATCCTGGTTCAGACCGCTGGACTGCTGGAACAGCAGAACGCGGAATCCGTCAAATCCGGAGTTGCGAAGGGCGATCCTGTATTCGGATTCGTACATGCCGAAACGGCAAGGCCCGCAGGCGCCGGCGGTGAGAAACACGTAGTTGTTCTTAATCTCTTCCCGTGTGAGACCTTTTTCTTCCAGTCCCTGGAGGTACTGGATCAGGTTGCCCACGGTGAAGTACGTCGGGTTGCACTGCCCGTTGTTGCCATATTCTTTACCCAGCTGAAACGCGGCGACATCCGGCGTGGGAACCACGTCACATTTGTAACCGAGTGATTTCCACGCGCCCTGGATGAGGCGTTCGTGGCTGAAAGTGAGCCCGCCCATGAGCAGCGTTGTGTGTTCACGCTGCTCACGAGTGAACGGATGTTCTTCGGGTCTTTTGTAGTGGTTGACCTTCTTCGACGAAAAAACGGTTTTCCTGTTGTTTTCGATCAGTTGGGTGGAGAAGTTTTTCTGTTCGTCCGTGGGGACGTGGGTTCGACTTGCTTCCATGACTACCCTCTCAGAACGGTTGTGGCGGCCGCGGATAGACGGGACCGGGACGCAATAGTTTGATATGACTAACTATTTCAGGTCCGGGAAGTATCGTTGAATTTTGTAAGGGAGGCAACTAATAAAATTGCTTTTTTCATCATTTTTAATGAGATAACTGTCTGCTTTTATAAGAGATACACGGACCTCACAAGCACGACTCCCGTAGTTTTGGGCGCGCGGTTACGCGGGTCGACGGACACGGCTCCCCTGCGGCCCCTGAGGAATATTAGCCCGTCGCGGGTCCTGTCGCCGCTTACCCCCACCGTGCTCGCAGGCTGCGCGCGGCGGGGCGCCCCCAT
>CAYUDF010000941.1:0-1606 GCA_964443465.1 uncultured bacterium | reverse complement strand
GGCGGCGTGGGTCTCCACCTGGTAACCTTCGTCGCGGAAGATCGCCGCGGCATCGGGGTGGATGTTCTCCAGGAGCAGCACGCGGATACGGTTCTTGGGATACGACAGCGCAGCATCCATGCCGGTCACGTAAAGGACTTCGTCCAGGCTGGGCGCCACATGATCAGCTTGCGCAACTACCGACTCGCGGCTGACATTGCCCGTATAAGCAAAAAACTTGTCGGCCAGCCCCGCTTCCCGGATCTGGTAGTCGGTCCAGCCGTCGCCGATGACATTTACTTCTCCGTCGAGATCAAGCGCGCGGACCTGTTCGACCTTTCCGCCGTCACCCGACAACACATTGTCACGGTCAAAGCCCGTGATATGGCCGTCACCATCGTATTCGAATGTGTTGGCGTATATGTGATCGGATTTGATCCCGTACGGGGTCACAACCGGTTCGATGAACTCCCGGAAGCCGCTGGACAGGATGTAGATATTGTCTGCATTGTCGCGCAGGAAGGTCGCGTTCCGTCGAAATGACTCCGACACCTCCGACTGCAGACGCGCGATGAGCGCGGGCAGGTGGTCGCGGCGCGCGCATAACATCTCAATCCGCCGCTCCAGAGACTCACGAAACGACACTCCGCCGGACATCCCGCCTTCGGTGATCTCCTTTATCTTCCCGAGCTTACGATCTCTGTCGGAATCATCGGCGAGCGAAATCTCGCCGAGTACGTCCAGCGCCTCCACCCGGGTAAAAGTGCTGTCGAAATCAATGATGAAGTATTTTTTGTCCGGCATTATTCCGCTCCTGTGGTGTCCTGATACTACCCGAAATCGATACTTTTCCCGCGTGGTATTTTACCCGCCATCAATCGCCGCCATCATAAGGAACAACCGGGAACAATAGCCCCTTAACGGAAATAACCACATAGGATTGCATTATTTCCCCTCCCCACGCCACGTTGACGGTTTCGTATACAATTTGGTATAATAAAGAGTCTAAAATCCGAAAATTTGCCGAGGTTTACCCATCTCAGGCAAGGGGGAGTTTTGCACTTCAGGGTGAGATCAATCCAGCACTCCCGGTTTTTCGTTTTCTATCCTGTCCCCGGGACGCCGAAAAAATCGGTGGCCATCTATTATATAGGTCATCCGACAACTTTCAGCCGTTTGAGACCCACAGAATTCACCAACGAGGTCCGTCCATGAAATCGCGACTTATACTTCTGTCAATTATCCTTCCTCTCTTTATATCGACGCCGGCCGGCGCTTTGTGGACCACCGACGGTAGACCGGTCGAATACGTACCGCGGTCGGACGTTCAGTCGCAATACAACAGCGTACCGGACGGGGCCGGCGGATCGATCACGTGCTGGGCGGATAACCGCAACGGCAACTGGGATATATACGCCCAGCGGATCGATCCGGACGGGCACCAGGCGTGGGTCGTAAACGGGATCGGCGTGTGTACCGACGGTTCCGCGCAGTCCAGCCCCGTTATAGTTTCGGACGGTACCGGTGGTGCGGTGATCGTCTGGCAGGACTCGCGGAACTCTTACCGGGGCAACTTCTATGCGCAGCGGGTGGATTCGACGGGCAATTCCCTGTGGTCCGCGGGTGG
>CAYUDF010000940.1:0-1608 GCA_964443465.1 uncultured bacterium | reverse complement strand
CGTCGATCGGGGTCGAGTCGTAGCTGTTGTCGCCCGTTGTGATGATGATATCGGGCGTGTGGCTGGTGATCAGCGCCGCCACCGAGGCTTCGGCCGAGTTGTCGTCGCCATAGTCACCGACCGCGGCGAAAACTATCGTGTCCCCGCCCGCGGGATAGACAAATGTTGCGGTGACGTTCATATCCCCCGTGACGATGAGCGTATCCGGATTTGTAAATCCGATGAGGTCACCGGACCATCCTGCGAATATCCAGCCGCCGTCCGGTGTTGCCGTCATGGAAACGGTATCGTCGATCGCGTACAAGGCCTGGTCCGGTATGCGTGTAACGGTACCCGCTCCGACGGTGTTGACGTTTACGGAATAAATCAACGTCGTGTCCGCTGTCGTGAAAGCCCACGTTGGTCCTGTGATCAAGGTGTCGGCGTCGGCCACGGTTACGTACCAATCGTACTGAGCGGTCGGGTCGAGGCCGGGCCATTGGACAGTTGTGCTGGAACCGGACGATACGCCCGTATTGGTCCCGATTTCCACAAACGCTGCTGACGCGCGGTCGGCCCCGGACGGCGATGGTGCCGCGGCCTCCTGGCCGTAAAACACCACCGTCATGTCGTCTCCATTCGGATCCGTCACGGAAACATCCAGAGTCGGTGATGTGGAAACAGCCACCGCCGAATCGGCCGGCGCGTTGAGGGCCGGCGGGTCCGGGGCAATATTTATCTGGGGTGTGAATTCGGTTATCAAGCCGAAAACGGTGTTGTCAAAGTTCCCGTCTACGACTTGAAAGTTTTTGTATACCGGCCACATGGTCGACGCGGTGAAATACGCCATGTTGGGCGGTTCGTTGTTCGTTCCGCCGGGGACAGCGTCCGTGTCGGGTAACGTTCCGGTTGCAACAACCCCCAGTTCGTTTCCGCTTCCATCGAGTTCCGTGAGCGATACGTCGATCCGTGCCGACGTGTCGGTTAGCTTGGTGAACTCGGCATACAGCCGGTACCACGTGGATCCGGACAAAGAGGGAAGTGTGGCAATGCTGGTACGCCCGCCGTTGTCACCAAACGCGTCGCCGTCCCAGTAACATTCGATATTGTATGTCGACGTGGCGTCGACGGGGTCCATTTGAACGCCGAATATCCAGTCGGAGCTGTCGTCGGTGTCGGAAATCGTCCAGCCCAGTCGGTCGTCGTCAAAAACACCCGAAGCATCCGTCTGGTAGTCCGCCTGGAAGTAAACACCCTTGACGTCGGTGTCGCTCCATGTGAATGGATGGGGCACCCACGTGAACGCCCGGTCGGCATTCGACAAGCCAACGGAGCTGTTGACGCCACCCGTGGCTAGGACAGTGGGACCAACCTGGCCGCTTTCGTAAAACCAGTCTGAATGTATGTTCAGTTGCGTTCCGGCACCAAATCCGGACTCGAAATCTTCTGTCACTTCTGTGGTAACGATCGCTGTGACTTCCAGATCCTGTTCTGTGTTGTGCGCCGAATTCGGTACCGCCGGAAGACCGAGCAGATCGAGTGCCAGGTTGGCGGCGTCGGCGTTGCGGATCGGTTGGTCGGCCGCTGGAGGATCCAGCAGTCTAGCTGCGGCGGGGTCCGTGCGTACTT
>CAYUDF010000939.1:0-1623 GCA_964443465.1 uncultured bacterium | reverse complement strand
CTGAGGGATTTACTCGACAAACTGGTCCTTCCGGGGCAATCCCCGTGGCGATACCGCGTGCCTGTGAACGACGAAGCCGGCGTCAGACCGGTGCCCCGATGTCCTAACTCTCAATAATACATAATGATACCATGCGGGGCCGAGTCCTTGCAACGGGTTACCCGGGCCGCCGGAAACGCCTCATTGGTATCTTATTTGCTCTATCTCATTGTGTGTGTTATGTTTTTCGCGTTTCCTACGGATCCTGAGATAAATCGTATATCTCTTTGCTGGACCGCATGTTACAAATCCTCCCCAAAAAGCACGGAGATGCTGAATGCGTAATATCGTGTTGATCGTGGTCGACACCCTCAGAGCCGATCACCTCGGCTGCTACGGCTACGAGCGTCCAACATCGCCGTTTCTGGACAGCCTGGCCAATAAAAGCCTGGTGCTGGACAGCTTGTATTCCGCCTCAAATTTTACGGCGCCCGCGTTTACGTCTCTTTTTACGGCGAGTTATCCCAGCCGTCACGGGATTTTTGATTTCTACGCCCAGGCAAAAAGTTCGCCGGTAAAAAAGTGCCTCGATGCCAACGAGACGCTTCTGGAAGCGATCGTTAGTTTTCGGTTTTTCCCCAACCTGCTCGCGCGTATTTGGGGCAAGGTAGAAAACGTCGCCGATACACGGAGCTTTGATTACAGCAAGGAATTACCCCAGGCAGTCAGCGACGGCGCCATCGAATGGTTCCAGAATCACGGGGAAATAAATCCGTTCTGCCTGTTTCTCCACTACGACGGTCCGCATATTCCGTACCGGCTACCGGACGACTACGCGGATATATTTGATACGGCCGACGCCGGTAAAGTCGATCCAGCTTTCGTAAACGCGTTTTTTCCCCAACATATCGAACGAATGGGACGGGGTGCGGATGACAACGAATCCGTCCGGCAACTGAAAAATATTATCAAAAGCATCAACAACCGCGGTTTTTCCGTCGATCCGAATACGCGCCAGTGGCTGACAGACAAATATGACGCGTCGATCAGGTACACCGACGACATGATCGCCCGGGTATATCAGTCTCTCGAGTCTTCGGGTATGCTCGAGAACACCGTTGTGTGTATTTTGTCCGACCACGGGGAAGAGTTGTGGGATCACGGCCACTTCGGACACGCCGGCGTGCATATGTACGATGAAACAATCCGGACGGTCGGCATCATACACGACCCCGCCGATCCGGAAGGGTGGCGCAGCGACCTGCCCTTGAGTCACGTACAGATACTGCCAGGTCTGCTGGATCTGGCCGGCGCTAAGGGGGTTCCGGAGTCGCTGGTTGATTTAGGTCTGGGGCCGGCGTTTGCCAGGCAGGAAGAGGGCGTAGCTCCTGAACCCGTTTTCTGCAGTGGTACGTTCAAATCGGTTGTCCGCCAGGACAACCTCAAACTGATCCACACGCTGCCCAATCCCCACGAGTCCCGTGTCAAGCGTCTGAAACTGTTCGCGCGGACGTTACTCGCCGGCGAACTGAAGGACGAACTGTACGACCTCGCCGCCGATCCGCTGGAGAAAAACAACCTCATCGGAGATCGGGAACTGAAACGTCCTCTGTATCAGCTGCTCGAAACACACTTTTCAGACAA
>CAYUDF010000938.1:0-1623 GCA_964443465.1 uncultured bacterium | reverse complement strand
ATCCCGCCTCTTTTACCAGCTCCGCCACCCGGCCCAGAAATGTGCCGCCCGGGCAGTCCTTGTACTGCGGATCCGTCGGAGGAAAATAATCGCCGATATCGCCCAGCGCCGCGGCGCCCAGCAGCGCGTCGCACACGGCGTGCGCCACCACGTCGGCGTCGGAGTGGCCGTCCAGCCCCAGCGGTGATTCGTCGAAGTGGACGCACCCGAGCATCAGCCGGCGTCCTTCCTTGAGCTTGTGCACGTCGTAGCCGTTTCCAATCCTGTACAAAATTTCCTCCGTTACCGGGTCAGTGTCAAAATCGCTTCGGCGATTGCGATGTCGTCCGGCCACGTGACCTTGATGTTCATACGGTCACCTGGAACCGTGGTGACGGGTTCGCCCAGCGCGAGAACCAGCGATCCGTCGTCGCTCGACTGCAGGCCATCGGCGTGTGCCTTGCGATGGGCTCTGAGTAACAACTGTTTTTCAAATGCCTGGGGTGTCTGCACACCGGCCACCGTCGCGCGGTCAACGATCGCATCGACCCGGCCGTTGGTATCGATTACCAGTGTGTCGACAGCGGGTACCGCCGGTACCACAGCGTTGTTTTTATCAAGCGCCCCCACGATTCTGTCGAGCAGTTCCGACGAAAGACACGGTCTCGCCGCATCGTGGACCAGCACGTGGGTCACGTCTTCGGAAAGAGCTTCGAGACCCAGCCGCACCGAGTCCTGCCGCCTGTCGCCGCCGTTGATCCGTTTGCTCACGTGGCCGCCGCTGGGTTCCGCCATGGCGGCCTCCCACTCGCGGGTCAATTCGGCCGGCACCACCAGGACGATCGTTTTTATATCGGCGCACGCGGCGAATCGTTCGATCGACCACGCGATCATCGGCCGGCCGTGAACCAGCGCCAGTTGCTTCGGCGTTTGGCCTTCGAAACGATCTCCGCTTCCGGCGGCCATTATGATTGCTGCAACATGTGACATGGTGCTTGTAATTAAAAACAGATGGTTATCAGAACAGCTCGAACCGGACGTATCGCCCGGGCCGCAATTTGATGTCCGTTATCAGTGAATCCAGTTTTTGCACCGTTGTGTTGAGGTTGTTGATCAACTGATCGTCCGACAGCAGCCGCCCGATCGTACCTTCTCCGTCGCGCAAACGTCGGGTGATTTCCTTGAGATCCTCCGACGACCTGGAGAGATTTTTCACGGCGGTTTCGATATCCTGTCCCGTCCGGCCCAGTCCCGCCAGCGACGAATCCAGCGACGCGTAGTGCTGCTCGATGAGGCTGTTCATCCTGGTGGACACGTTGTTGATGTTTTCGATGGCGCTGGCCAGCCGGGGCTGGTTTTCCTCGGTGATGGCCCGGAGATTTTCACTGGCCACGGAAAGATTCTCGACGCTGTTCTGGAGACGCCCCTCACCGGAAAACGTCTCCAGTATTTCGCGCAGGTTGCGCGATGTCAGCGTCAACTCGTCCAGTATCTCGCCGGCCGACCCCATCACCTCCGACAGGCCCATCATGAAGTCGCCGTGGACCGTGTCGCCCGGCGCGATGGCCCGGGGAGCCCCGCCCATTTTGATCGCGATAAACCGCTCTCCCATAATCCCGACACTTTGAAGCGACACGTGCGAGT
>CAYUDF010000937.1:0-1625 GCA_964443465.1 uncultured bacterium | reverse complement strand
CGGTTCAAACTACAGCCACGACCTTTGCGTGGGTGACGTCAACGGCGACGGCGACATGGACGTAATGATTTTCCGCAAGGGATCCGAGGTCGTGTGGTTCGAGGCACCGGAAGATCCGCGGGACTCATGGACCCGGCGCCGGGTGTCGACGTCCAGCGGCGAGGGTCTGGACGCCGGTGACGTCGACGGCGACGGAGACCTGGACATTGCCGCCAGCCGGTACTGGTATGAGAACGACACCGGCGCTGGAACCGTCTGGACACGGCACACGATCACATCCAGCTGGAGCTATGACTGCCGCGACATCATCGCCGACATGGATGGCGACGGCGACCTGGATATCGTGTTGAGTCATTCGGAAGGATACGGCCGGGTGGCGTGGTTTGAAAATCCTTCGTGGTCGGAACACACAATTGAGTCGGGCAACCTCGACGGCGCGCACAGCCTGGAAGTCGCCGACTTCGATATGGACGGCAACAACGACGTGTTCACCGGCGAGATGCATACCAGTTCGCAGAAACGTGTGCTGGTCTACAGGAATGCCGGTGGCGGACTGACCTGGGAGCGTAAAACATTGTCTACGGCCGGCACACACAACGCCCGCGTGGGAGACGTCACGGGAGACAAGAAGCCCGACATCGTGGGTAAGAACTACGATGGATCTAAAGACGTCGAAATGTGGGAAAACATGAACCTGTTACCCGTAGGAGTCGGCGATGTACCCGCCGTACCGGCCGAGTTGCTGGGCAACTACCCCAACCCGTTCGGGGGGCAATCGACGGTGGAATACCGGCTTCAGGAACGGGGTCACGTGACGGTGGCCGTTTATGACGCCATGGGGCGACGGGTGGCGAATCTTGTCGACGGAGAAATGGACGCGGGTTTTCACGCGACTTCGTGGGATGGCCGACTCCCCGATGGCCGCGATGCGACTACCGGTGTGTATTTCTGCCGGTTGGTATCGGGCGCGGCGGTCGAGACTCGAAAAATGGTATTGATCCGGTAGTATCCGAATCCGGGTAACAAACGAATGAGGCGGGATCGTCTGTCAGACGATCTCGCCTCTGATAACGGTTACGGCCTGGCCTTCAAGTTTCACACGGCTCCCGCGCACCCTGACGGCGACCGTGCCGCCCCTTTTGGAGGCCTGGAAGGCGGAAAAATCGTCTTTACCCAGCCGTTCTTTCCAGTAGGGGCCGAGGCAACAGTGCGCGGCGCCGGTGACGGGATCCTCGGGGATTCCGATACGCGGGCAGAATACGCGCGACACAAAATCGTACTCGCCGGAACCGTCGGGTGCGGTAACGATGTGAATGTCGCCGGCTGTTTTGGCGAGCGCCGGAAAATTCGGGTCGAGGGCCCGAACTATATCGGCCGACTCCAGTTCGCTTAACGTGCCGAACTGGTGTTTCAGAAACGCGACGGTCGCCACACCCAGCGCACGTTCGTGCGTTTTGGTCACCTTGGCCGCTTCGGGCTGAACCGCCGGAAAATCGAGCTGTATCCGGTTCTTATCTTTGTCGGCCGTCAAAAGGCCGCTTCGGCTGTGGAACTGCGCCTGCTCTCCGGTTGGTATCAGTCCTGTCTCCCACAAGGTGTGCGCCGTCGCCAGGGTGGCGTGCCCG
>CAYUDF010000936.1:0-1625 GCA_964443465.1 uncultured bacterium | reverse complement strand
CATCTCGAAGAACTGGTCTACCTTCAAAACGCCCTCGGTTATACTTTCAAGGAACTGAAAACACTGAGGGACTCGCTTGTTCACCGCTCTTACAATGCGGTAGTGGGGTCATCCGACGACAATCGCCATCGGGAATCAAACGAACGTATGGAATTCCTGGGTGATTCGGTCCTGTCCCTGGTGGTCAACGACTATCTGTATCACCGGTATCCGGACAAGAGCGAGGGCGAACTGACCAAAATGAAGTCGGTCATCGTCAGCAAACAGATACTGGCGTTGCTCGCAAAAAGAATCGAACTCGGCCGCTGCGTTCTGGTGAGTGAAAACGCACAAAAGGCGGGTGTCGCCGAAATGGAAAGTGTTCTCGCGGACACGCTGGAGGCGGTCTTCGGGGCGGTGTTTATCGACGGCGGATTCGAAGCCGCCAGAGGGTGCATTTTAACGGTCCTGCCGGAGAACCCGGGAGACATCGTCTATCAGGAAGACACGATCAATTACAAAAGCCTCTTACAGGAGTACATACAGGCACTGCACAAGATTCCTCCCCGCTACCGCGTGAATTCCACGGCGGGGCCGGACCACGACAAGGAATTTGAAGTGGAGGTTCTTGTCCAGGGAAACACGCTGGGATCGGGTTGCGGAAAGACAAAGAAACACGCCGAACAGGAAGCCGCCAAGGCCGCATACCGGCGGCTGATGAACGCTCCCGCGAGCGAGTAAGACCGGGGCAAACGCCGGTTTTGTAATCAGGCACGGTTCATGCACAGTCAGGGGATATTATGGGCCGACCCGAAATAGAAGTACCAGAAGCGCCTTACGTATATGGCGGGGACGTGGAGGAGCGCTGCCGGGAGTGCCAGCTTCCGTGCAAGTTGGACGTCACAAGTCCGGACTGCTTTCGGCGCTTTTTTCTGCAGGGTATGCTGGAGTGCACATATTTTGTTTACGGATACTGCTTTCTGACCACCGAACCCGGCTGCGTGTTTGACAACGGCGGTCACCACGAAGATTACTGGCTCAATCTGCTCACGGATTATTTCCACAACGTCAGAAACACGTCGGAGACGGACCCCGACTTTGTCCAGAATTCGACCCACCTGAAAAACCTGGTGAAACAACAGATTGAAGACCGGCAGGTTCAGCTCTGTCGTTATTTTGAAGAGTATTACAACCGCATCATGGAAGAGGGTGGCGGTCTCAGCGAAGAGATGATGAACAAGCTGGATGAAGCCTATCTCTGCCTGCTGGCCGGCACCAGCCGCAAACGCTGATCTCGTTGGATATATCTAGAACCGGTATGCCGCCGAAAGAGCAAAGCGCTGGGACGTGCGTTTTTCGTTCAGTCCGGCGATTTGACGTTCGGATTCCGTATAAGAGTAAACGGCGTCCACGGTGAGCATGTTGCCGATCAGCCCGCCCAGCCCGAACGTGATATCCGTAGGGTTTTTTATAGTTTCCGCTTTGGTGAGTGCGTTGTTGTCGATGCGGTCCGCCTGCAGATATTCCAGCGGAAACGGCCTGCGCGCATAACCCGCCCTTATTCGCGCGGGAATCCACGGTGTTGTGTACTCCGCCCCGATCCTGAAGTCGAATACTTCACGGAACGTTGTTTCCAGGTTCGGGCC
>CAYUDF010000935.1:0-1626 GCA_964443465.1 uncultured bacterium | reverse complement strand
CGCTTCTACTGGTTCTGATGATCGTACCGGTAATACTGGTCGTCGCCGGTGTCGGTTTCTTGATGAAACTGGTTCTCTGCTAGGCTGATACCGGCAGTTTTACCGGGTGAGGTATCGTTTGAGGGCATCCCGCCAGTCGGGAAACTGGTTCAGTCCCGCCGCTTCCAGCGCAGCATTTTCCAACACAGAATAAGCCGGTCTTCTGGCTGGAGCGCCCCATTCCGAGGATGAGATTCCTTCCAACGCTATGTGTGTGCGGGTCAGAAGAAATATTTCCGTCGCGAAGTCGAACCAGGAACACTGACCTTCGTTTGTGGCGTGGTACAGACCGAAATCCGGTTGTTTTTCGATGATATTCCGGACGTGGACGGCAAGGTCTTCCGTCAGTGTGGGGGTGAGGATTTCGTCATTTACAATTCTTAATTGCGTGTGGTCTCTGGCGAGTTTGAGCATTGTTTCGACAAAATTGGTGCCTTTGCCCCAGCATTTGTGGCTGCCGTAAAGACCACTGGTGCGGACGATATAGTGCTGTGAACATTTTTCCTTCACCAGCAACTCGCCAGCCAGTTTTGTTTCGCCATAGACGTTTACCGGACCGGGTTCGTCGGTTTCTGTGTAGGGAGTCGATTTCGTCCCGTCAAACACATAATCCGTGGAGATGTGTATCAACCGGGCTCCGGATTCTCCGGCGGCGCTGGCGACATTTCCCGCCCCGGTGGCGTTGACGGCAAACGCCGTTTCTTTCTCGGATTCGCAGTTGTCGACGTGTGTCATCGCCGCGGAATTGATGATCCAGTCGGGGCCGGTCTCCTCGATTGCCCGCCGGACACGGTCAACGTCGGTGATATTGACGTCGTCAAACAACATTTCGACCACATTATAGTCCGTCAGTGCGACCTGCAGATCCCGTCCGAGCTGGCCTTCAACACCAAAAATGGCAATCTTCAAATGAATCTACCCCCCGGGTAGGATTATTCCGTGTCACGAATACGCCCCGATATAACCAGGAAAGACACGCGAAGCCCGTCGAGAAAGAAAAACAACGGAATCGTCAGCCAGTGCCACGGTTTTGCGTACCGTCCCAGAAATTTACATGTACTTTTGAATTTACGGTTTATCTTGCGCCGGCTCATCTGTCCGCCCGTACTCGCGGAAATCTTGTGCCACACTTTTCCGCCCGGCGCGTAGACGATACTGAATCCCGCGCGTCGGGCCCGCATACAGAAGTCTGTGTCTTCGTAGTAGGCGACATAGGACGGGTCCAGGAAGCCGCATGTTTCGAACACCTCCCGGCTGGCCATCAGCGCGCACCCGGTTACGTAATCCGTCTCCACCGTCCGGTCGAATTGACCCCGGTCGGTTTGCCGGATCCCGACGTGCCGTGCCGTGCCGCGTGCAAGCATCACTTCGCCGCCGGCGAACCAGATCTGGTCGCGGGGTGTATAATAGTAAATCTTGGGGCCGGTGATCCCGACACCGGGGAGGTCGTGAAACGGTTGCAGCATGTTCTCCACGAGGGCCGGATCCACCACGGTATCATTGTTGAGGAGCAAAACGTAGTCCGCTCCGTTGTCGAGGGCGTACTTGATACCCACGTTGTTGCCCGCCGCGAAACCGAGATTGGAT
>CAYUDF010000934.1:0-1629 GCA_964443465.1 uncultured bacterium | reverse complement strand
GCCTCCTTTGGAACAGAGACACTTGTCAGTGCAGGGACTTCGGACGTATTCGTTGCCGGTTATGGAGCGACCGGAGACGTTCTGTGGGCCAAACGGGCGGGAGCGACCAGCGGAGACATCGGGCAGGGGATCTGCATCGACGCTTCTGGCCAGGCCGTGGTGACCGGTTCGTTTAATGACACCGTCGCTTTTGGAACAACCACATTGATTCCTTCTGGCGGGCGCGAAATTTTTGTCGCCGCTTACAACGGGTCCGGGACGGTTGTGTGGGCGAAACACGCCGGTGGTACCGGTGCCGACGCCGGTCAGGGTATCGCCGTAGACAATCTCGGAAATTCGATCGTGACGGGTTACTTCAGCGGTACGGCCGATTTCAGCGGGAATTCGGTGGTGGATGCCGGTAGTGGCGACATCTTTTTTGCCAAATACAGTCCGACTGGTGCCGTGGTGTGGGCCGAGAGGGCCGGTGGAACCGAGTTCGATCGAGGTTGGGGAGTGGCAATCGACGATTTCGGTAACTCGATTATTACGGGCGCCTTCAGGGGGACGGCCGATTTCTCCGCGGCGACACTGACCAGCGCGGGTAGAGACGACATCTTCGTCGCCAAAATCTCACCGGTCGGAGGGGTGTTCTGGGCGTGGCGTGCCGGCAGCACCGGCGACGACAGAGGATTCGATGTTGCGTCCGATAAATCCGGCAACGTATTCGGCACCGGCGGTTTCGGAAGCACGATTAATATCGCTGGAACAACACTCGAGAGCGAAGGCGGTTGGGACGCTTTTGTCTTCAAAGTAGAGCCATCGGGTAAGTAAACCCTGGTCTACTCTTTCGTGGCTATTTTGATCGTGTCGTATTAGATTACTTCGTGATACTCAGTCACGTTCACAATCAGCCACAAAACGGATACATGCATAGAAAACATTTACTTATAATAACCTGCGCCGTTCTCTGCTTTTTATCCCCGGTGGTTTCGGCTGTTGATGTCGTTGTTTCACGCGGTGTGGACACCACCGATGTGAATAAAAAGGCTGTTTTTCAGTTGTGGACGGACTATCTCGACTCACGACCCGACCTGATCTGGGCCGACAACGAATGGAACGCCGACAAGAGCCGATACTGGCGTGATTTTGACCTCACCGCGCCGCACGTGTACCAGTTCAACACGGACGATTTCCTGCGCATATACAAGCCGACGATTCTGGCGATCGAACAAGAAGGCGAACTTTATTCGATCCGTACGCTGTTCTATGGCGAAGGACTGGATCCACCCTACAACGACCAGAATCCGTGGGCGATCGTTCGCGTGTTCGCCCAGTTCGAGGACAACCGTTGGAAGCTGAGAAGTGCTCTGGGGGTTCACACGGCCGACTGGAACCGGCCGGCGATCGGCAAGATCACATTTGTATCGCCGCCGGAACACGATTTCAACGTGGTGCTGGCGAGTCGGTCGGTATCGTTCTGCGATTCTCTTTCTCAACTGTTTGATTTTTTCCGCTGGGACCCGTTTGATTTTTATATCACATCGAGCAGGGAGGAAGTCGACCGGATTATCGGTCTCGATTATTACTTCGCCGGTTTTCCGTGGGGGCGTGCGATGCGGCCACACGATATCCTGATATCAGGGAAGG
>CAYUDF010000933.1:0-1631 GCA_964443465.1 uncultured bacterium | reverse complement strand
GCAAGGGGATCGTTTCCTAGTTCCCCGTATTGTGGATCACCCCATGCCCGGACGGTGATGAGTCCCGTCCGGGCATGGGTACCTCTGTTTTATCCCAGATTCCGGGCCACGAAATCCCAGTTCACCAGGTTCCAGAAGGTTTCAACGTATTTCGGCCGGGCGTTCCGGTAGTCGATGTAGTAAGCGTGCTCCCATACATCACACGTCAGCAGGGGGCTGTCGCCGGTGGTCAGCGGCGTTCCCGCGTTACTGGTTGATTGCAGCGCCAGGGATCCGTCACCTTTTTTAACCAGCCACCCCCATCCCGAACCAAATGTGGTCACCGCCGTCTGGGAAAACTGCTTTTTGAATTCGTCGAAACTGCCGAAAGCGCCGTCGATTGCCGCGGCCAGATCTCCCGTTGGCTGGCCCCCACCCGCCGGGCTGAGGCAGTTCCAGTAGAACGTGTGATTCCATATCTGTGCTGCGTTATTGAAAATCCCTCCGGACGATTTTTTGATGATTCCTTCGAGGTCCATCACTTCGAACTCGGTGCCGGAAATCATTTTATTGAGGTTATCCACATAGGCCTTGTGGTGTTTTCCGTGGTGGAACTCGAGGGTTTCGGCCGAAATGTGGGGCGCCAGGGCGTCTATCGCGTACGGTAACTGCGGTAATTCGTGTTTCATCTTGAAATTCCTCCGAAATGGGCGATCCTTCCACCGGCGGGGGCGTAAACGGCTTGTCCCGCCGAAAATGCAACTCGACGATATTATTAATGGCAAACCATAGTAACATATCCAGTATTCAACATCCCAGCCGCATTTGTGGCGGGTTTTTGACAACCTTTTCGGGGTAACCTCGGTTTAAACACATGAAGAACACAAACACGGAGCGCTCCTGAATTGTCTGATTTAAGTGACCATCAACTGATGCTGGCTGTTCGCGACGGGGACCTCGACAAACTGGGGTACCTGTTCGAAAAGCACCACAAGAGGCTGTACAACCTCTACCTGCGCCAGGTTGGCGACGGTTTGACCAGCGAGGATCTTGTTCAGGAAGTGTTTTTGAGAATGTTGAAGTATCGGCACACATATCGCGGCGAGGGCAAATTCACCACGTGGATGTTTTCCATCGCCCACAACGTCAAGGCCGACCATTTCCGGAAAGCAAGGCACAACCGGGATTACACCAGTGAGGTCGACGACCTCGTCAGTACCCAGCTCAATCCCGAACAGCTATCGGAAAAAACCAGCCGCTTTGAGGTTCTCTACCGGGCGCTGGACCGGCTGTCGGACGACAAGCGGGAAGTGCTGGTGATGAGCCGGTTTCAGAACCTGAAATACGAGGAGATCTCCGAGATCCTGGGTTGTCCGGTCGGGACCATAAAGGCGCGGGTTTTTCACGCGATCAGGGAATTAAGATCGTTCTTCGACGAAAAAAGAGACGGAGCAACACAATGAATTGCAAGAACTTACAAGGCCATGTGGCGGATTATCTGGCGGGACAGATTGCCCCGGATTCTCTCCGGGAGTTTGAGGCCCACCTGATGGAATGCGAAAACTGCCGTCTGGATCTGGAGCAGATGGAATTGACGTGGATGGCGCTGGGGAAACTTCCCGAGCAGTCACCGGGGCCGGAGATGCGCGGCC
>CAYUDF010000932.1:0-1634 GCA_964443465.1 uncultured bacterium | reverse complement strand
GACTGCCTTTTCGAGCATATCATCGATCGTATCCGGTGCGGTTTTTCGGGCCTGCTGATAGAGTAAGATGTCGGTGACTTTCCCACGGATCACATCCCGGATAAACGGTCCTGCCTGGGTGCTGAATTCGGCTTCGGCCATTTGGCCAGCTGCGGGTTGGAGGGTTTTCTCGGTGATCGCCAGGATTTCATCCGAAGTGACCGTTTCTGAATGAATTCCCAATACCATAATGTTGCCGGAGGGGGCGGGCAGGTCGTACTTATTGGCCAGACCGATCTGCTCCATCTGCTCTTCGGTGTATTTGCCGTATTTTTTCCTGTTTCCACAACCCAGACTCAGCAACAGAACGGCCGCCAGTAACACCATAAATATACTTTTTTTAACCAACATCTCTATACAAGCTCCACGAAATCCTGTTTACTATCCATTTTCAAGGAACGTTGATTATACAAAAAATGCACGGTTTTGGAACTTCTTTTTGTCGGAATCGCATTTGTGACGGTGGGAGGTTACAGGCAAAGATCCTTCAAGAGTGAGAGAATTGTGGGATTTGCCGCCAGCAAACCCGGCAATAGAGGATTTTGCTGGTTGAATTGACGCAGCCTGGCATTTTTGTCCAGTCCCTGTCCGCCTGCCGCTTCGATAAGCAGCCAGCCGGCGGCGACATCCCATTCATTTTTCGGTACCAGTGTAAAGGTGGCGTCGTTCAGTCCGGCGGCAACGCGTGCCATTTTGTATGCAACAGAGCCCATCGGAACGATCTCAAAGGGCTCAGTTTCAAACTGCTTCCACTCGCCGCGATTGACCTCGCTGTTACTGGCCAGTACTGTGGCGCCTGCAAGGTCGTGTTTACCCGTGACTTTTGCGGGTTTTCCGTTGAGCGTTACACCCGCCTCTCGTGTTCCGAGAAAGGTTTGTCCAGCTGTGGGACTGCAAATGCCTGCCGCTTCGGGTCGGCCGTTGACGATATAGGCGATGGAGACGCACCATTCGGGAATGCCCCGGATAAACTCTCGCGTCCCGTCCAACGGGTCCACGATCCAGACGCGTTTTTTGTCCAGCCGCGAAAAATCATCTGTGGTTTCTTCCGACAGCCAACCCTCGCTGTCCTGCAATAATATATCTTTGAGTATACCGTCCAGCAGAACATCCGCTTCGGTAACCGGATCGCCGCCGTCTTTTAGGGTCGATCCGATCTTGCCGGGGGTGAATGCCTTCAGCGCTTCGGTTGCCGCTAAAAGCGCTTGTTCAATTCGACTGAGAGGTTCTGTGAAATCCATGAATGGTTTCGATCAAAGTTTGAAGATAATGCCTTTGTTTTGCAGCATGGACTTAACCGTCTCAAGCGTTTGGTCCATGTTGTTCAAGTCCGTAACGTGCAGGGCCTGGATATCCGTCTGGTCCTCACCGAGCCAGACGGCTTCGATCAGGTCGCTATCGACGACATTCTGGATGATTTCCAACTCATGTTGAGTCAGACCGATGGCCGTGACGACCAGGATGATCCCTGCATCCAGCAGAATATTGGCCACTTCCGCCAGACGGCGTAGGTGTTCGGGGCGATGCGTCTGCTCAGTGCCGGGCTTTTTGATGTCCGCATCCACGCCGTAGAGGACATTTGCAATGCCCATAAA
>CAYUDF010000931.1:0-1642 GCA_964443465.1 uncultured bacterium | reverse complement strand
ACACAACGTCTGATTATGACAAGGAAAAACTGCAGGAACGTCTGGCCAAGCTGGCCGGCGGTGTGGCTGTCATTAACGTTGGCGCCGCGACCGAAGTTGAGATGAAAGAAAAGAAAGCCCGTGTCGAAGACGCACTGGCCGCTACGCGCGCCGCAGTCGAAGAGGGTATCGTGGCCGGCGGCGGCATCACACTGCTTCGTTCGGCAAAAGTACTGGATAAGCTGACGGAAAAAGGCGATGCGGCGATCGGTGTTGAAATCGTTCGCACTGCCCTGGAAGCTCCGTTGCGCCAGATCGCGACGAACGCGGGCGCCGAGGGCTCCCTCATCGTCCAGCACGTGCTCAAATCGGCCGCTGATATCGGCTATAACGCCGCTACGGGTGATTACACCAACCTGGTCAAGGATGGCATCGTCGACCCGACCAAGGTCTGCCGGTCCGCCCTGCAGAACGCGGCGAGTGTTGCTTCGCTGCTTCTGACCACCGAGGCTGTTATCACCGACAATCCGGAGGAAGAAAAAGCCTCCGCCATGCCTCCTGGAGGCGGCGGTATGGGCGGCATGTACTAAACAGCCGTCCCCGTTCAGCGGGAAATTCCGCGTAAAGGCGCGCCATCGGGTCCCGGAACCCTTTGGCGTGCCTTTTTTTATCAGATTCTGATGGTGCTTGGGAGTAAAATGTCCTTGAATTCCACGGCGCGGGGCGATATTGTACATGCGAAACCCCCACCTAAGTATGGATATTTAATTGACTTTCATGGAGCACATTTGGGGTTTTTCCTCACTATTACCCCCCCCTGAGTGTGATGGCTGGAACTGGAGGTCCGCGATTGAAAGCGACGAGTAATAATTATAGACAACCCCTGTTGTGGCTGATTGTTATCGCTTTTTCGATATTCGCCGCAGGTTGCAGCGAAGACAACGAGTCAGCGACCGGCACTGTGGTGGAAGATCTCTCGATCATGACGATCATATTGTCTCCAAAATCGGCCCAGCCGGGGGACACCGTCCAGGCTACCGCCGTTCTCGAAGGGTCTACGGAGACGTACCCGACGGTGAGTTGGAGTGCTTCTGGCGGGACGTTCCTGGAAACCAACAAAACCACCGTTGGCTGGGTGGCGCCAACATCGACGGGCGTATTTCGCCTCAGCTGTAACGCCGCCGGCGCCACCGTAACTGCATCCGACGCCGCCGATGTGTTTGTCGGACAGACCTCGACCGCTGTATTTGGGGCCGGTGGAGAAATGCATCTGCTGGGAACAGACAACGATTTTTATTACCTGTGGAGTCCAAGAGGCGCGGAAACTTTCTGGGACAGTTCCAACGTCTGGGTGTACACGGGAAACCGCAGGTCAGTCGCTTTCCCCGAGTTTCGGGGTACCCAGTACGTATTCAACAGCGATCTGACAAAAGCTGCCCATGTCGCCCTCGGGGTAACGGATCCGCTCAACACCGAAGACCCCATCGACGTCTGGCTGGTGGACCTGCAGATCGAAACGCGTACAGCGATCACGTCGGATGGCTCGCTGGTGGGCGGTTCGAGGCATCAACAGTACCAGTATCCCGCATTTTCACCGAACAGCAGCATGCTTGCTTACCAGGGATTTCTGCCCAATCCCGCACAGGGAGAGATCGACAGCCTT
>CAYUDF010000930.1:0-1643 GCA_964443465.1 uncultured bacterium | reverse complement strand
TTCGTAAAAATCCGGATAAATTGCGATCGCCCTGCCGATTTCCTTTACCGCCAGCGGGTAGTCGTCCACCGTGCTCGCCCGCCGCGCCTCGTGGACGTGTTCGCGAAAATTGATCTGCAGGGGATCCATGGCGAACAGTTTCGGTTGCGTAAGAACAATCAGCAACAACAGAAGTCCGCCGGTCGCGAATCCGCGCCTCATGTGGGTCACGCGACTCGGCAGCACCGTCAACAGCGCGTACGCCGCAAATAACGCCAGAACCGGCGCGATCTGCACACGGTACCGTGCTGTGATAAAAAACAAAATGATCGAGAGAGCAAACGACACCACGTATCCCTGGAGAAGAAAATACCGCCACCAGCGTTTGAACGAAAAAATCAAACCGAGCAATCCCAGCGACACCAGAAACCAGAAGCTCACGGGCAGTATTTTCAATGAGAAGTATCGCTCCCTGGCGAGATCGTAACTCTCCATCTGCGGGATCTCGTATGCGTTGAAAAACATGGCCGTCTTGCGCCACATCAGTTTCAGTTCCGCACCGGGATTGTCGCGAATGAAATCAAACGCCCTTCCAAACCAGTAATTGGACAATTGCGACGGAGTCAAATCACGTCCGAGCAACCGTTCCACGTATCGGCGGGTTGTGGGATCGGTCACAAAATCTGTGTCTCCCGGCGGATAGAAGATACCCGTCGCGTTTTCGCTGTTGCCGATAAAAAAATTAACACCCGCGTTTGAAGTCACGGGCACGAAATCCCTGCTGACGACATAGTTGTGAATGGTTACGGGCAATATCGCCAGAACCACGGCGCCGGTCAGCGCCACTGCCTTTTGCCACCGCGCCGTCACATCACGAACAAGCAGTATCCAGGCGAGAACAAAGGGCAGAAAAATCAGCACATTGGCCCGCGCGAGCGACGAAACCCCCAGAACAATTCCCGGCAATATATACGCGCGCCACCCGGCCCTGGGGCCCGTACACACCAGGAGGTACAACATCAACGTGTTGAGCAGCGCTCCCATCCACATCATCAACACCTGGGTCTCGTAAAACGTAACGGCGCCGTAAAACGTCAACAGCAACGCGCCAGCAAGCCCGGTGGACGGCCTGAACAACCGCCGGCCCAGTAAATACGTCAGGACCACAGTAACGGCACCACCGGCCGCCTGAATAATCCTCAAAACGGTGAAGTCACGCCCGAACACGCTGTACACAACGGCGAGGAAATACGAGTACAACGGCCCCATAAAGAACGCTTCGCGCCGCATGATGTTGCCGCCGATTATGTCCTGGGCGGTATTATCGTAGTACTTGGCGTCCATGATCAGGACGTTGGTCTGGAGAGATCCGGAACTCTGATGGACGTAAAAAACCTTTAAAACAAAAGTCAGCGCCGCCAGTCCGAACAACCACTTCCGGTTTCCCTCCAGCCAGGCATCAATTCTGTCGAGATATTTTTCCATAATGTCTGCTTCGTCCGGTTTCAAGGTAAGGGAAACGAGCGCGGCGGGGCAAGGAAATCCCTTGACCGGCGCGTGGTTGCTGAATAACCTTCGGTTCAGCAATTCTATCTGAACCCGCCAACAAAAACCCGTTTCAGAGGACTTTCAGCATGTCAATCAGAGACGAACTCATCGAACAC
>CAYUDF010000929.1:0-1649 GCA_964443465.1 uncultured bacterium | reverse complement strand
GTCGACCGCGACAGCTCTTTTGTGTCGGGATTCGTAAAAAACGCTTTTGGCCAGGGTCCGCTGGCCAATCTGTTGAAAATCCATCCGGCGGAAGACCTGGACGAAGTCGAGAAACTGTTCAGCAGTGAAAAGGCCTCCGCCGCGCTCGAAATTCCCGCTGGTTTCGGCAAAGACCTGTTTCTCTCGGACTCCACAACCCTGACGGTGTACCGTAACCCCCGTCACTACATCGGCCCGCAGATCGCAGAAGGTGTGGTGGGAGGTCTCGCCACGCTGGGCAACGGTGTAACGAACCTGTTCGGCGAACCGATGGGCCTTGTCCAACAGTACATGGGCGGCGATAAAACTCCGTCCGCCGACGAAGTTGCAGGACTCGCCCGCACGTTTTACGCCCTCGGCGACCAGGCGCCCAACCTCGGAGCAATCACGGCGATCAAGGTATCGCTGGTGGAGGAAAAGACCAAAAAGCCGTTCGATTTCAACATGGCATCGATGTTTTTCCCGGGGCTGGTTGCGTTTGCGCTGATGTCGCTTTCTCTTTCTCTCGAGTACCGGTTTCTGTTCGACCGCAAGTACAAGATCAACCATCGCATCGCCATGACACCGATCCGGCCGATCAACATTCTGTTACAGCAGCGGCTTTATACGGTGGTCTTTCTGCTTGTGATGGCGCTTGGGTGTGCGTTACTGGGCGGATTAATCTGGCGGATTCCGCCAACCGGAATTTTGAATGTCTGTGTGATTTCGTTTGGCCTGATCCTGTTTATCACCGGTATCAACGGTCTGATATTCGGGTTGTCCAGTTCGTTAAAAGCGGTGTCTTCGATCAGCTCAGTGGTTCTCATGGTTCTTATGGCTCTCGGAGGCGGTTTTTTTCCCATCGAGTTATATCCCGACTGGGCACAGGCCGTGGCCGGAAAGATACCTACGGGTATGGCAAACGGTGCACTGACCCGCAGTCTCACCGGCCGCGCCCCGGAGATTTCGTATCTGGTTTTTTACGCCTACTGCGGTGTGTTCTTTCTGCTCAGCATTTTTATGGGCCGGAAAAGGATCGTGTAAACAATGGGAAACTGGTGGAAAATAGCCAGACTGGAACTGAAACTGGCCGCGATCGACAAGGAAGCGGTGATCTGGTCGTTGATCGCCCCGATTGCTTTTGCGTGGTTTTTCGGCGCCGTGTTCGGTGGCGGGGCCCCGGGTCCAACACAGGTTTCCCTGGACCGGGGTAACAACCCGGAATATGTCGAGCATCTGTTCACCGGTTACCTCAACAGCGACAAAATTGTGGTGACGGAGGGGCGTAAAGCCCGCATCCAACTCCCCGACAGTCTGGTGTATTCGATTGTAAATGGACAAAAGGCCGAAATACTCGTTATGAAAGGCGGGCTTTCGGACAGCCGGGCCCAGGCGATATCCATGCAGGTCCAGCAGATCGTCCTGGCGCTGACCTTTGGTGTGAAGAAAAGCTGGCTGGACACCGAACCCGCGCAGCGGGAAATCGATGACCTCGTAGCGGCCCGGGGGCCGATTTACGTTGATTTCAGGGTATTGGGGAAACAACCCAAAATCGCCGAAGGCGCAGAACACAACCTGCCGGCGATGGTTGTGATGTTTCTTCTGTTTCAGTTGACGACGTTTTTTATGGT
>CAYUDF010000928.1:0-1649 GCA_964443465.1 uncultured bacterium | reverse complement strand
GAGATGATCAAGGACGGCAAGGAATTTACGCTGCTCCAGGGGCTCATCGGAAGTCGCTATTCAGCCGCATGCGGGGAGCACCCCGACGTGGTTGAGGCGATCGAACAGCATTACCGGCCCCGGACCCCCGCTGACGCGATTCCGGACTGTGGCATCGGTTTTATGGTCGGGCTCGCCGATCGTATCGACACCATCTGCGGCTGTTTTCTGGTCGGGCTCAAACCCACGGGGTCGCAGGATCCTTACGGGTTGAGAAGGCTGGCAAACGGTCTCATTCGCATTGTGGAGGGAGAGCCGTCGATCGGCATAGACGATCTGATCGGTTGTGCAATGGACCGATACATGGCGACCGGCCTGACAGATACCGAAAAGGCCGCCGAAGTTTCACGGGAAGTGGCGGATTTTTTCGAAATCCGGTGTAAATCGTTCCTGAAAGAGCGGGGAATTGTATACGACGTCGTGGATGCCGTCGCCCGGGTGTCCTGGGCCCGGCCCGGTGCCGCGCTGGCCAGGTCAAAGGAAATTGCCCGGTTACGCGGTGATCAGTTGTTCGAAAGGCTGATCACCGGTGTAAAACGCGTTGGTAACATCATTTCTTCCGAAAATCGCCTGTTCGGCGCCGACTGGTCTTCAATCCAGGCTGCTTTCGGGCTGGCGGAGACGGACACGCCAACCCCCGAAGCGGTCCGGTATTCCGCCCAACTGTTCGAGGAAACGGCCGAAACACAATTGCTGGAAGCTGTTAGAACCGCAATCCCGGAGATTGTCAAACTGGATCAACGGGGTGATTTTAATGGCATACTGGCCGTCTTTCGTCACTGGCAGACCCCATCGATTTCTATTTCGACAAGGTTCTGGTGAACTGCGAAAATCCGGAAATCCGCGAAAACCGACACCGTTTCCTTGCGGCAGTTTTCAGCGTGTTTTCGAGATACGCAGATTATTCTTATATAGTTGAAATAGATAGTTTGTGATGTTTCTGTTGATATCCTCACCACTTACGCCCGATATCACCCCTTGACAAACCGCAATTTATTATGGTACTATCCTCTGCGGACTAGGGGCAGAGGGTTATATTTGGCGGGTTTTTAACCCGCGAACCCCTTGCATGACTTCATCTCGTCGAACGCTTTTAGTGTTCGTATTTCGGCCGACCACCGTTGGTGTTAACCGTTTACCCGACACCTGATTCCGACCGACGGTAACACATGGTCTTTCTAGCTGAATCGGACGAAGGAGGTGGAAGCCATAGCACTCCGTTCAGTACGGTATAACCTGACCCCTTAACCGACTATAAATTGGGTTTCGCGTATTCAATTTCCTTCTCAGCAACGATGGGGGAATACGTATGAAGAAGACTCTAGTTATCTGTCTGGGCCTGCTCTTGGTCGCCTCTTTTGCGATGGCCAAGAACGTGCCACAGACGACGGTCAATAAGCATATTGATGCCGTCTACAACGATAACACCGCGCCGGAATTTAGTACCCAGCTGCGTGCCGCGGCTCAGGATACCTTCTTTCTGGCATATTATACTTGGGACGCAGGTCCGAGTTGTGTCACAGAAGGCTGGACCACAGCGGATCACACTGCCCAGACTCATGATTTCTGGCACGTCGCTGACGGCACAGAGCTCGACGGCGGATCTTTCG
>CAYUDF010000927.1:0-1651 GCA_964443465.1 uncultured bacterium | reverse complement strand
GGGCCTCGACGCAGTGGAGTATTGTGTACGACGTAGATGCAAAACGGGTGTATTTCAAAACGTTTCACAATCCGCTGGTCAGGTACGTGGATATCGGGGGTTTTGATTTTTCGTGCAAGTCACCCGTCCAGATCCTGGACATTCAGGCTGACATCGAAGGGGACGCCGGCGACCGGTTCGATTCGTATACGCGTCGGGCCAACTTCAAGTTGATCAAGAAAACCTTTGGCAGTACGGATTTTCTCAAGGACACGCCCGTGGATGAACTGGAAAGCCTCGCCGACTATCCCGAATCGACGGGGTGTGATGGATGACAGGAACCAAGGGCCAGATGTTGACCCGGATATTTCCGACCGATTCTGTCCGGCAGTCGTACGCTGTAGCCGGTGTTTTTGTGGCCTGTGTGGTGCTGGCGGTGATCAACCGGTTCATCCAGGACGACGCCTACATTTCGTTCAGGTACGCCTACAACCTGGTGGCCGGTGACGGGCTGGTCTACAACGCCGGTGAGCGCGTCGAGGGGTACACGAACTTCCTGTGGACTGTGTTGATGACCATCCCCATGTTGTTCGGACGCGATGCGGTGATTTTTTCACAGGTCCTGGGAATCATCTGTTTCATCGGCACGCTACTGGTTGTTTACAGACTCGCAAAGCTGCTGTTCCACTCCACTCTTACATCCGCCCTGGCCGTGCTGCTGCTCGGCGCTAATTACACATTCAGTTCCTACGCTACCGGCGGGCTGGAAACACAACTGCAGGCGTTGCTGGTTGTCTCGGGGATGTACGGATCGATTCGTGCGGTCAAATCAGGATCGTCCGTGGGGCGCCTGGCGCTTCTATCGCTGGTGTACGCGGCGGCCCTTCTCACCCGCCTGGATTCGGCGGCGGCGCTGGTGATACCGGCGGTTTTTCTGCTGGTGCACCTCGTCAGGGAGCCAAGGGGCAGTGGTTTGTGGCTGAACAGGTTGGTTGCGTTTATCCTGCCCGGCGCCGCGGTGGTAATCGTCTGGCTGTTCTGGAAATACACCTACTACGGTGAACTGCTTCCGAACAGCTTTTACGCGAAAACCAGCGGTGGGGTGACTTCCCTGGAGCGCGGCTGGTGGTACGTTTACAACTATTTCAAATCGTACTGGCTGTATCCATTTTTCCTCCTCGTACCGTTCCGGTTTAAGGTTTTTACGGCTGATGCCGGCGGGCGTGTGATTGCAGCGACGCTGGTGCTGTGGCTTTTGTACGTCGTCAAGGTCGGCGGCGATTTTATGGAGTTCCGTTTTCTGGTACCGGTGATGCCGCTCGCCATGATTTTTCTGGCGGCGATGATTGTGTCACTTAGAAACAAGGTGGTAATGGCCGTGCTGACCGCCGGGGTTGTCGCCGGTTCGATATCCCACCAGGTAACGTTCGACCTCGAAAACGAAGTAGCCAGCATATACCGGCTTCGCCGATTTGTGCTGGACGAAGCACCGGATTGGACCGGAGCGGGAAAAACATTGGGCCGCATATTTAAAGACTACAACAAGGACGTTACCATCGCCACGACGGCTGCGGGGGCGATTCCGTATTATTCGCGCCTGACCACGATCGATATGCTCGGGCTGAACGACAAATGGGTCGCGAGGAACGGCGTTGTAATGTCGACGCGACCG
>CAYUDF010000926.1:0-1659 GCA_964443465.1 uncultured bacterium | reverse complement strand
GCTTATCCACCGGCCCTCCGGCATCAGGAATGGCCCCGAGAAAGCGCTCGATTCATCAACCGTGTCTTCGGGCGGTAAGGCAAATCCCATCCATGCGCCATTATCAGAGAACGGCGCAAAACTCCAGTCTTCGCTCCCGGCGGGCACGCCGCGAACAGAGAGAATATCGGGATACCCGGCAGCGAGATCGTTCGTCGGGGTGGTTGGTAGTTTGTGCTGAGGTACAATTCGCGACGGAAAAACCAGAAACAGGAATACGCCCGAAAGAATAAGTAAAAATCGGCGAGAACTGAAGTGCATATCAAATTCGGAATATTTCGAGATTATCGACCGGCCCCTTTTATGAGTGCGTTTCGGGCTAAGGCAGTCCCAGTCGGTCCATCAGTTCATCGATCCTCGGATCACTCGGTACTTGCGTGTAATCCATAGGAGTAACTCTAAGCCACGGTAGAAAGCTGTCCCGCTCCTCGTACGCTTTTTTTACCCACTCAAACGCCAAATCCATCTTTCCTTGGATAATGTAAACGATGATAAAACACATGGGTTGGATATATTCATGGTTTGCCCTTTTCTTCAAGCTATCGAAGAGACGTTCGGCAACCTGCTTGTCCCCAAACTGGTAGTGAGTAATAACGGCGCTCGCGACATCCAGCGGAACGCCGCCAGAAAGCTCCAGCGCCTTGTTGATTTCCGCAATAGCTTCTTTGAATTTTGATTTTTCCAGATATAACTCGCTGAGGTGATGATGCGCGAACCAATCGTTCGGCTCAATCTCAAGCCATTTTTGAAATTCTTCGATCGCTTCGTCGAACCTGCGTGCGTGCCAGAGCCGATGTCCGAGATTTGTGTTGCAGAAGCTGGATAACGGGTCGAGCTTCAGCGCCTTTCTGGCCTGCGCGATCGCCTCATCATGCCGTCTTCTGAGAGTCAAATAGAGCGAATAAAAAGCACGGGTGTATGAGGAGCCCGGAGCCAGTTCGACAGCCCGCTTGAATTCCCGCTCAGCAGATTCCCAGTCCCAGTTGTAAAAGGTATGAATGGAAGCCAATGAAGCATGGGCCTCGCCAAGGGTATCGTCTATCTCGATGGCCTTCTTTGCCGCCTCTCGTGCTTTGGGGTACGTCTGCCGTGGCGGCAGATTCCCCCAGAAAGAACTCAACCAGTGACTGTCGGCCAAACCGGCGTAGGCCAGGGCGTAGTGCGGATCGTTTTCGATAGCTTTCTCAAAACACTCGACGCTTCTCTCGAACCCGTTCGGCGTCATCTTGTTCCAGAAGTAAACGCCCTTCAAATACAGATCGTACGCTTCCAGATTTTCGGTGTAACGCTTTACAATCGTTTCTTTCTGTTCTCCAATAAGTTCCACTTTCAATTGCCCCACGATCGCAGCGGTGATCTCATCCTGAATCGTAAATATATCATCCATATCCCGGTCGTACCGCTCCGACCACAAGTGATAACCGTCGGCAATGTTGATAAGCTGGGCCGTAATGCGCAGCCTGTTTCCCGCCTTGCGGACGCTGCCTTCGAGAATCGTACTCACATCGAGCTTTTTGCCGATTTCCCGTATGTCCGTATCCCTTCCCCGAAACGTAAAGGCCGATGTGCGTGCAGCGACATGCAGTCCTTTCAACTGAGTCAATGCATTGATCAGCTCCT
>CAYUDF010000925.1:0-1659 GCA_964443465.1 uncultured bacterium | reverse complement strand
GGTTACCACAGCTGGAGGGCCAGATTCTGTGGGGCACCGACTGGCCCAGTCCCGGTGTGAAAGACCTGAGGGTAAACCTGGACCAGTTCCTGTCACTGCCGCTGACGGACGAATTCAAACAAAAAGTTGCCGTCGACACGCCGCTGGCCTTTTTCCCGAATATCGGCAACAATACAGACTGAATAGAGGAGATCAATGGTTCCCCGCGTCGCAATCATCGAAGCCAAACGGACACCCATCGGAAAGTTCATGGGCGGATTTCAGAACAAATCCGCCGCCGACCTCGGTGTGGACATCGTAAGAGCCACGGCCGAACGGGCGGGGATCGATCTCAAACACGCCGATGAATTGATATTTGGCCACGCGCGCCAGGCGGGCAACGGCCCCAACATTGCGCGGCAGATCTCGTATCGCGCGGGAATCCCCCAGGACGAACCCAGCTTCACCGTAAACATGGCGTGCGCCAGCGGGATCAAAGCGATCGCGCTGGGATCCGATTCGATCCAGATGGGTCACTCGACGCTGGTCATTACCGGCGGCACAGAAAACATGACACACGTGCCCTACCTGCTCGACCGCGCCCGCACCGGGTACCGCCTTGGCAATTCCGAACTGGTCGATGCGATGTATCGCGACGGGTTCAAGTGCCCGATCGCCGACATGGTGATGGGCGAGACGGCCGAATTACTCGCCGACGAATACAAAATTTCACGCGAAGAGCAGGATGAGTGGGCGGCCCTCAGCCAGAACCGCGCCGAAGTCGCGCGTAAAAAAGGATTGTTCAACGAAGAAATTATACCGGTGGAAGCGCCTGACAACCGAGGCAACCCGGTACTGATCGAGGCAGACGAACACCCGAGGGACGGCGTTACACCGGAAGCGCTGGCCAAACTGCCCCCGGTTTTCAGAAAAGACGGCACCGTAACGGCCGGCAACGCGAGTGGTATCACCGACGCCGCCGCGTCCATAATTCTGGCTTCCGAGGACAGGGTGAACGAACTGGCCGTAAAACCCCGCGCGTGGATCCACGGTTTTGCCATCGTCGGTCGCGATCCCAAAAGAATGGGTGTTGCCGTTGTGCCGGCGATCCGGAAATTGCTCGAACGCAACAGCCTCGCCATCGAGGACATCGATCTCATCGAGATGAACGAGGCGTTCGCCGCCCAGTTTCTTGCCTGTCAGCGCGACCTGAAATTTGTCCCCGAGCAGGTTAACGTCAACGGCGGCTCTATCAGCCTCGGACACCCCATCGGCGCCACGGGCGCGCGAATCGTTGTTACCCTGCTGCACGAAATGGAGCGCCGCGACGTTCAGCTGGGTCTGGCTGCGCTTTGTGTCAGCGGCGGCCAGGGCGCTGCACTGCTCATCAAACGCACATAAAAAAGCCCCCACGCCCGTTAGAGCGCGGGGGCTTGAACAGTGACCTGGACCGACAGAAACTAAACATCTATTCAATTGGATATCTAAACGACTAAGAATGGAAATAACAATGTCGTAACGTGGGAGTTGGCCGTTACGTCGTAGCGTAAAGCGACGCCGACATAGCTATTGGGCGCCCTTTGCTTCCAATAGGTCACGAGCCCAAGGGATCAGGTTACTGTACTACAGTTTCTTTAATGACGATATATTCTTTCTCTAATTCTGTGTGTACCGTTTGGT
>CAYUDF010000924.1:0-1661 GCA_964443465.1 uncultured bacterium | reverse complement strand
ACTGTTCGGACGAAAACCCATGCCCGGTCCACGGGCAGTGGGGACCGGTGCGGGATTCGTTTCTGAAGATTCTCAAGAGCACCAGCGTCGCCGACCTCACACCTTGATTTCCGGTTTAATCCTCAGGATGACGACAGACGTCGCAGAACGGTCTGGAGAATTCCGCCGTTGCGATAGTATTCCACTTCAACCGGCGTATCAATCCGCAGCTTGACCTCAAACGTTTTTTTGGCGCCGTCCGATTTTGTGGCGGTAACTTCCAGCGCCTGTCCCGGCTTGATGTTGTCGTTCAGTCCGCCCACGTCGAACGTTTCACTGCCGTCCAGGCCGAGAGATGCCGCCGACTGTCCGTCGGCGAACTGCAGTGGCAGCACTCCCATACCCACCAGGTTACTTCGATGAATACGTTCGTAGCTTTGAGCAATGACGGCGTGTACGCCGAGTAGCGTGGTACCTTTAGCCGCCCAGTCGCGGCTCGAACCCGTCCCGTATTCCTTGCCGGCGAGTACCACCAGCGGTGTGCCCGATAGCAGGTACCCCAGGGACGCCTCGTAGATCGAGGTTTCACTGTTGTCGGGAAAATAACGCGTCCACGACCCTTCTGATCCCGGTACCAGCAGGTTGCGCAAACGGATGTTGCCAAAAGTCCCCCGCACCATCACCTCGTGGTTACCGCGCCGCGAACCAAAACTGTTAAAATCTCGCGGCTCGACGCCGCATTCCACCAGGTAACGGCCCGCCGGACCGTCCGGGGCAATGGCGCCCGCGGGCGAGATGTGGTCGGTTGTCACGGAGTCTCCCAGCAGCGCCAGAACCCGGGCGCCGGTGATTTCAACGATCGGTTCGGGGCTTTCCCCCAGATCCTTGAAGAAAGCCGGCTCCTGGATATAGGTACTCTGGTCGCTCCAGCCGTACAGATCGGACCCCGCGACGGGGATGTCGTTCCACATCTTGTTGCCTTTGAACACTCCGCTGTAACGGCTCTTGAACATCTCGGCCCGGAGTACGTCGGAAATAACCGACTGAATCTCGTCGTTCGAGGGCCAGATGTCCTTCAGAAACACATCAACGCCGTCGCTGCCCTTGCCCAGGGGTTCGTTTTCCAGGTTGATGTCGACGGTGCCGGCCAGCGCGTACGCCACTACCAGCGGCGGGCTGGCCAGGAAGTTGGCGCGAACCAGCGCGTGGACGCGCCCTTCAAAATTCCGGTTACCGCTGAGAACCGATGAAACCACCAGGTCGCCCTCACCGATGGCGTCCGCCACCGGCTCCGGGAGCGGCCCGCTGTTGCCGATACACGTGGTACAGCCGTAGCCGACGGTATTAAAACCCAGCCGGTCGAGGTACTCCTGCAGTCCCGACGATTCGAGATATTCGGTAACCACCGGAGAACCGGGGCCGAGGCTGGTTTTCACGTGGCTCCGTGTCGTCAGCCCTTTCTCGACGGCGTATTTCGCGACCAACCCCGCGGCGATCATCACGGACGGGTTCGACGTGTTGGTGCAGCTGGTAATCGCGGCGATTACCGTCGCCCCGTGACCGATGGAGTCCCCGCTACCCTTGAGTCTCGCGGTTGTTTTTGCCTGCTGCGGCGACAATCCGAAACCGCCGTCCTTGACGTCTGTCTCCAGAAGCGAAGCAAATTTTGTTTTCATGTCCCC
>CAYUDF010000923.1:0-1661 GCA_964443465.1 uncultured bacterium | reverse complement strand
AGCTGAAAGAAAAAACTCAATCCAAAAGTCGCGCCGATCGGGTGATAGCGCACCGTGTTGTCGAACAGGTTGCGAACCGCCAGGTCGGCGGCGAGCCTGCGGCGCCAGAACAGTTTTCTCAACGTGATGTCCACCGAGCTGAATTCGTCAACACTCGGAGAGTAAGGCGTCTCCACCCCGGTGATGACACAATGGGTACCCTCCAGGGCCGCGTATTGTTTCCAGTACGTCGACGAATAGTACCAGAGTCTGCCCCATATCGAAAATCCATCGGCGGGTCGCCAGGTGACCCGGCAGGAGGCCCTGTGGTCGGGTACCGTCTGCCACGTGTCCTTGAACAACTCGTCACCGGCAAGCGTTCCCAGGTATCTATAATAGATACCCGCATCCAGACGCGGTGAATACTTCCAGTTCAGTTCCGCGGAGCCACCGGCCAGTTGACCGCCGTTTCCCGGTATTACCTCGGTTGCGGACGAGACGGCACAGCTGTCGGGAATATACTGGTACTCGCGTTTCTCGAGGTAGAGGTCCGAAAAGGTTCTGTATATCCCCGTCAGGTCGAGAGCCAGCCCTCGCGCTGGCTGCGACCGCCACGTCACGTCCGCTGTACCGGTATTGCTTTTACTGATTTCTTCGGGTTGTGTGTATTCAATCCCACTGCTGTCGGGAAAGCTGTATCCCCGGCTGGCCCAGTACCACAGATCGCCGTTCTCCGCAAAACTTCTTTGCGCGTGCGACAACTGGATCAATCCCCGGTTTCTATCGGTTATTCCGGCATTCGTTTTCCAGTAGACCTTGAGCGATGGCGAACCCGCGGTGAAAAACGCCATCAACTCTGCGCGGTGGTTCACGCGGTGTCCTGGATTCAACTCCATGGTCCCGTACAGTTTTCCGAAATGGTTGGGATTGTCCTCGAGCAGATCCCGCGACTCGATCGATCGCATCTCGTAGCCGCCGCCGAGGGCGAATCGCACAGACTCGTAACCCTGGTACAATTCGGCGTCGGCGATCACAGAACGCCGGTTCCAGTTGTAGTCATAGTTCTTTGTATTTTGATGGCGGGATCGTTTGTGCGAAGAAAACTGCAACCGGTAATCCAGCCCGCGTTTCTTCGCGGATCCAATAAAACCGTTTACGCCGAGCTGGTTGAATCGAACGTCCATGGGGACTTCCCGCCCGATCTGTTCCGAATACAGGTAGTATTTCACCGCCCTGGAATACCCCCAGAATATGTCGTGCCGGCTGTGATCCTTTTCGATATACAGTCCGATTGACCCCGTGTAGCGATGCATACCCGGTCTTGTGTCATCCGAACCGGTATCCAGGAGGCCGGCGGAGACCCGTTGTGGCCCGGTGTGCACCCGGGCGGACGATCCGCCCGGAGTGGAACCCGGAACACCGATGATGTCAAACGTACGGCGCTGGATGGCGAAGTTGGTGAAGTAGTGCTTCTGGTATGTCGTGTTGGCTCGCAGTCGCCAGTTGTTCCGGCCCAGTGCAAACGTTAACGATCCGTCCGGTCCCATCGAGTCGATATTGGGAGTGGCGTATTCTGTGAAGCGCCACGGGCCGGGATCACCTGTCTCATTACCGCCGGATAAGGTTGCCTGGAACGAGTTTCCTTCCCGTGGCCGTGTTGTATAAAAATGTATCAGGCCCGC
>CAYUDF010000922.1:0-1665 GCA_964443465.1 uncultured bacterium | reverse complement strand
TGAACCGGTGGCAAGCGGTGTGTACTTCTACCGCCTGCACGCTGGCCAGACGGTGATTACGAAAAAGGCGATATTGCTGAAATGACGTCGGGACGGCGACAACAGTCGTGGTTCCCGAGAGGGCACAGTTAAACCAAGGATCAGTAGATCCATGAGTGATTAAGAGGGAGAAGAGTCCTCCGGCGGCGGATCCGTTGGGGGACTCTGCGTCTCGACGATGTGAACAATCAGCGAGGAAAGCGGTCATGAAAACATCAATACTGGGATTCGTAATATTACTGGTACTGTCGACGACGGCGTTCGCACAGGTACCGGGTGTCGACAGCGTGGCAGTATCGTCGACCTCTGGCAATTTCTACACAACAGACGACCTGACGTGCAGCTATGTCCTGACAGGGTCGGCAACGACGGCGTCGTCCACTTGGTTTCGAGATGGCTCCCCATTTGCGGCCTTGTACCTGCCGTTTGAGGGAGGCCTCTCGTCCGCTTTCCTGGATTATTCCGGCAACGGCCTCGCCGTCGCTGACAGCGGTTCACCAGTGTGGAGCGCCGCCGGCGGCCACGACGGTCACGGTGCTGTTCAACTGGACGGCGCGGCCGACTATCTGGTTCTACCCGATGGCCCGATTCTGGATGTCGACTACGTCACACTGTCGGCATGGATATACATCGATTCAATCATCGCCGATCCGAGAATCATTTCCAAAGAGTACGGAACGAGCGATCCATACTCCATCTATACAATGCTCGTAAACGATTTCGGTAAATTGGAGCTGCGCCTGGGGCTGGAGGGACAATCCCGTGAGACCATCGTCGGTAGCACGACGATTCCAACGGATACATGGGTGCACGTCGCGGCGACATTTGATGGCAGCCAGGCAGTCGAGTATGTGGACGGCGCGCCAGACAGAAGTTCCTCCATATCCGGAGTAATACGGAAAAACGATCAACCGGTGCACATCGGCGCCAGTGAATTCTACGGACGGTATTTCGACGGCCGTATCGACGACGTTCGCATCTACGGTTTCGCTTTGTCCGCAGGCCAGGTGGCCGCTTTGTACAACAACGATGGCGTCGTCATCGCAGCGCCCGAAACCGACGTCGGCGAACTGTGGTACGCAGGTGTCACGCCGTTTTCGGCGTCGGAAGCATGGACAGCGGTGAACTCGGACACGGTAACGATCACCGCGCCTACTATCCCGCCGACAATTATATCTTCACCGGTCACAACGGCGACCGCGCTTCAGCTGTACACGTACGACGTTGATGCCGACGGCTTTCCCGTACCCAAGTATTCGTTGACAACTTTCCCGGCGGGGATGTCGATCGATTCGCTCAGCGGCGAGATCCAGTGGACGCCGGTTGCGGCCGGCACCATACCCGTCACAGTGGTGGCGAGTAACATCCACGGCACCGACACCCAGATTTACGATATTGAGGTCACGGCGATACCGGACGGCGACGGTGTCGTTGATCACATCGTGATCATCAGCGTCGATGGATTAAATCCGGGAGCGTTGACTGGTATCCCTTCGGGTGAGATTCCAAACTTTACAATGATGCTCCAGAAAGCGTACACGCTGAACGCCCGCACACCCAACACAACCACCAGTACGCTTCCGAGCCACACATCCATGCTCACCGGCCGCCCCGTCGACGGCACAC
>CAYUDF010000921.1:0-1666 GCA_964443465.1 uncultured bacterium | reverse complement strand
GAAACATCGATTCCAAAACCGGTCGCCACACACCAGGCGAGGAGAAATATCAGTGCCCAAAGAATTATCGTCAGAATTGCCGCCGTCAGCAGCCGTCCCCTCGCCCGCGCGTAGATCGCCATCGAATCATAAAACGATGTGATGTTGAGGGCGACCCTGTCCCGGTAGCGAGCCGGCACCAGAAAATTAAAAAGGGGATTTAACATCCGGCGCATCAATTTCCGGTTCGTCGCAAGGTACAGGCACAGAACAACCACCGCCGAAGCCGCCACCACCAGCCACGTCGACGGGATTTCAGTATATAACTTCGAGAAAACCAGTACGGACACCAGGCCCAGCAGCAGGACAAACACCAGGTCAAACAGACGCTCCACGAAAACCGTAAAAAAAGCCTCCCCGAGTGACCGGCCGGTCTCCTCTTTAATATAGAAGGCCCGGATCGCGTCCCCCGCTTTGGCTGGCGTGACGGACGCGGCGGCGAAACCGATGGTCCATACCGCCGTCGCCTTGAGTACCGGATAGTCGATACCGGCGACTTTCAGCAGCAGCGACCAGCGGAGCCCCCTTAAAACCAGTATAACTCCAACAAGAGCAATGGCTACGCCCAACCGGCCGGGTTCGGCGGCCCGGAAAACGGCGGTGATTTCTGACAGTCCCGTGCGCCAGATGATGTAAACAAACAGCACGAGGCCGAACAGGGGTAACAATAGAGAGAGGTTTTTCCGCATTTCGCCGGCAACTCTATCAGAAAGAAACCGTTATGTCTTGAACTAAGCGTCCGCCTGTCGTTTTTGTGCTTACCCGGAAAACGAAAAATTCTACTTGAAGTATACCTATAACACTACTATAATACTCCATCTGTAGCCCTATTAGAGGTCGCAACCGACAGGTTTGAATAAGATATGAAAAACAGCAAAGTCACCATCAAAATCCCGCGTCAGCTCTACAACAAGATACAGCAACTTGTTGAAGAATCGGGATTTAACTCTGCAACCGATTTTATCGTGTACGTACTTCGAGACCTCATCAGCGAGTCCGGTCCGGCGCCGGAAGCGACGGTGACAAAAGACGAAACCGATCAGTTCTCACCGGATGAACTGGCGGCACTCAAGAAAAAACTTCGAAACCTGGGTTACCTGTAGAACCCACAGGAAAAAACTATGCCCGAACGACTGGTAGTAATCGGACTGGACTGCGTCACCCCCCAGCTGCTGTACGGACCGTGGCTGGATGAGATGCCCAACATCAAAAGGCTTCTCGACAACGGTTTTTACGGCAACATGGTTTCCACCGTGCCGCCGATCACCGTGCCCGCCTGGATGGCGATGATGACGTCCAAGGACCCCGGCACGCTGGGTATGTACGGTTTCCGCAACCGCGCGTCAAACGACTACGGCGACCTGTTCACCGTTAACGCTAATTACGTCAAAGAAAAAACGTTGTGGAACTATCTGTCGCGAAACCGGCTCCGTTCGATATTACTCGGCATACCGTTGACCTATCCGCCGAAGCCGCTGAACGGCCTGATGGTGTCCAGCTTCCTCACCCCCGGCAAGGACGTGGACTACACCTACCCCGCCGATTTCAAGGCGCAGCTCGACCAGATCGCCGGCGGCGACTACATCATCGACGTCAAGGATTTCCGCAGCGACGAGAAACAGAAAAC
>CAYUDF010000920.1:0-1669 GCA_964443465.1 uncultured bacterium | reverse complement strand
CCTTGAATTCCCCGGTTGTATTGCTAGTTTGCGGTGTCCACGTGGAGCCGCCGTCTGTCGTATGAACGATTGCGCCCTGACGCCCGACGGCCGTGCCGTTATTGGCGTCCACAAAATGAACGTCCCACAACGGCATCGACGTGTTGCTCGTTTGTTGCGTCCAGCCCACCCCTCCATTCGATGTGTGCCAGATCATCCCGAAGTCGCCGACGGCCCAGCCGTTTAAAGGATCGGGAAAGGACACCCCTTCGAAACTGCTGAACGTGCCAACGGTTTGCCGGGTCCAGGTCCGACCGCCGTTGCCGGACGTCAGAATCACGCCACCATGCCCCACGGCAGATCCGAAGGTCGAATTGGCGAAACAGATACCGTTGATATCTTCGGTCGTAACGGAGCTGTTGAGCTTCGTCCAGACGGCTCCCGCATTGGTCGTTCGAAATACGTTACCGAACGCACCGACGGCGCACCCGGTGGTCGCCGAGAAGAAGTCAATACCGCTGACCTCACCCGGGGTCCCGGTCGGCTGATTGGTGAGAACATCTCCCCCATTCGTAACCCGAACCACTCTGGCAAAATTCGTCCCCAGAAATCCGGTATCCACACCAGTGAACGAGGAGGCTCCGAAAGCGGGTGATGTACCGTTCTGCTTTTCGATCCATGTCAATCCGCCGTCATCCGAGCGCAGTAGTGTCCCAACAAATCCCGATATATAAACCCTCGTCGCACTGACAAACTCGACGGTTGAAAGATTGCTGCTTACCGGGCTCATCCTCGGCGACCACGAGTTTCCACCGTTGGTGGTGCGCAGGATTGTGGTGCCGCTGCCGGCAACAATGGCGGTCTGTGCGTCAAACATGGATACACCGCGCAGTTGACTGGTGGTGCCGCTTGCCTGCGGATCCCAGAAAACACCCAGGTTCCCCGTTTTCAAAATCGTACCCTGTGAGCCCACAGCAAAACCTACCGAGCCAATTACATCAACGCCGTTAAGCGTGTTGGTCGTACGACTCGCTCGCTCCACCCACGTGTCGCCACCGTCGACGGTTGTTACAATATATCCGTTGGTACCCACCGCGATTCCGGTGCTGGCGTCCGGAAAGGCTACGGACAACAACTGCTCGAAAGAGGTCCCGCTCGTCTGAAGCTGCCACGTGCCACCCGAATCGGTGGTCTTGAGGATCGTTCCCCTCGTGCCTACCGCGACAAGTGTTGTCGCATCGATCATCGCGACGGACCGCAACAGATTGCCTTGTGGAAGTGGATGCAACCAGTCGAACGTGACCGTCGGCCCCTGGGGTGGCGGTGGACCAGCCGGACCGCTCCCGCCATCGTCGCCACACGAAAAGAATACTGATACCGTGACCAGAACAAGAATCAGACATGAGGTAATACGGATTGTTTTCATGATCTAAAGCATTACCGCGATTCAGCGTTACAGCACAAGCATAAAATGATACGCTGAACCGTCATGAAATGGTATTCCGTGGTAACGTTAGTCGAACCGACGGAGAAAGAATAAGAAATAGCGATGAGTCTGAAAAACGAATTTAAAAAGATGATCACCGGATTGTCGACCAGGTTCTCATTTCCGCCAATAGAAAGCGTTTTCTTTCCGCCGTTCTATAAAGGCGGCCAACCGAAGGACGCCCAGTTCATGGCCTTCAGTCTG
>CAYUDF010000919.1:0-1672 GCA_964443465.1 uncultured bacterium | reverse complement strand
CGCGCGACTTGATTAAAAACGCCGAAGCAAATCGCCGGTTCCCGTCGAACCGGTCGTCTCTGGTGGACTACCTGGTCGCCACCACGCTGCTGCACCGTTATATCGAAACCGGCCCAGCCGACAAAAACGACGTGGCCGAAGCGTACTACCTGATGGGCGTGGCGGAATCCCGTATCACGCGGTCGTACTGGATCTCGGAAACCGACTTCCTGCTGGAACAAGCCATCCGCGAGGCGCCCAAGTCTCCCGTGGCCAAACAGGCGTTCGCGTTTCTGTCAGAGTACACCATTTCAGCGCATATGGAATCGTCGGCCCGGGAGGTATCGGATGACCTCAAGGCGAACATGGAAGAACTCCGGGCTCTGATTGAGGATTAACCTCCGGAACCGATTTCACACAGATCCCAAAAAAACGGGCGCCGCTTCAAAGAAGGGCGCCCGTTCTGACGTTTATAACTGAACCGGAAACTACGAACCTAGGGTCGCGACCATCACGGCTTTAATCGTGTGGACGCGGTTTTCCGCCTGGTCGAACACCACGGAACGGGGTGATTCGAAAACTTCCTCCGTTACTTCCAGGCCGTCAAGACCGTACTTCTGGTAGATTTCCTCGCCGACCGTGGTCTCCCTGTTGTGAAACGCCGGTAAACAGTGAAGAAATTTTACGTCCGGGTTTCCAGTCAGGTCGATCGCCGCCTGGTTAACCTGGTACGGCTTCAACTGCGCGATTCGTTCCTTCCACTTTTCCTCGGGTTCGCCCATGGATACCCACACGTCGGTGTGCAGGAAGTCAACGTCCATCACACCCTCTTCCAGTTCTTCCGTAAGCGTTATCGCGGCGCCGGACACCACCGCGTATCCCCGGCAACGCTCCACCAGCGCTTCGTCCGGCCAGCAATCCTTCGGTGCGCACAACCGGACGTCCATACCCAGCTTGGCGCCCCCGACGAGAAGCGAATTGCCCATGTTGTTTTGGGCGTCCCCCATGTAGCAATATGAAATCTCTGACAGCGGCAGATCGGTGTGTTCAGACATCGTCAGCAGGTCGGCCAGCAGCTGAGTCGGGTGATACTCGTTGGTCAGTCCGTTCCAGACCGGAACGCCGGCGTATTCGCCCAGCGCTTCGACGATTTCCTGGCCGAAACCACGGTATTCGATGCCGTCGTACATCCGTCCGAGTACACGGGCGGTGTCCTTCATTGATTCCTTGTGTCCGATCTGCGACCCGGACGGACCGAGATACGTGACGTGCGCGCCCTGGTCGTAAGCAGCCACCTCGAAAGCGCAGCGCGTGCGCGTAGATGATTTTTCAAATATGAGCGCTATGTTTTTGCCGGTCAGCCGCGGCTGCTCGTAACCGCCGTATTTGGCGGCTTTGAGGTCGGCGGACAGATCGAGCAGAAAAATGATTTCTTCGGCGGTAAAATCTTCCAATTTGAGGAAGTTCCGGTTGCGAAGGTTAAAAGGCATATTGGTCTCCTGAGTTGTTTCGATTAAAAACTGAAAACCAGGCCAAGGGAGACATCACCCTGGGTCAGGTAAGTGGCAGCGGGATACGATTGACATTGATCGTCTTCGTCGCAGAAATATTTTGCGCCTTCGCCCAAAAAAGTAATTGAATACCGTCCCTGGACGCGTATGGCGATCAGGTCCGTGATAGTGGATTTGAATCC
>CAYUDF010000918.1:0-1673 GCA_964443465.1 uncultured bacterium | reverse complement strand
GCGATCGACATTTTTGTCCTGCCGTCTTTTATCGAGGGGTTCGGTTACGTTCTGGCCGAAGCCGGCGCCGCCGGCAAACCCAGCGTGGCCTATCGCGCAAGCAGTATCCCGGAAGTTGTAATTGACGGGGAGACAGCCCTGCTCGCCGACGAAGGTGACGACGTGGGCATGGCTTCGCAGTTGAGAAAACTGGTGGCCGATCCGGATCTACGGGAAAAAATGGGCGGGGCGGCCAGGCGCGACGTATTCGAACGCCACGGACTGGACGGTATGGTCGACCGGATGGAGAAACAACTGCTCCAATGGCTGGCGGAATGAAAGGGCAACAATCGATGGAGGCTGAACAGGCGCTCGAACGACTGAAAAACGGAAACAACAGATTTGCGGGAGATTCACCTGAACACCCGCGCGCCGACGCCTCGTGGCGAGGCGAACTGCTCGCCGGACAGCATCCCTATGCGGTAGTCGTGGGGTGCAGCGACTCTCGCGTGCCGCCGGAGTTGATATTTGACCAGGGCGCGGGCGATCTTTTTATAGTGCGTGTGGCCGGACACGCAATCGACGACGACGTCGCCGGCTCGATTGCTTACGCCGTCCGGCACCTGGGGACCCGGCTGGTGGTTGTGCTGGGCCACGGCGACTGCGGAGCCATCACTGCCGCACTCGCCCCCAAGACCGACCGGCACCAGGAACCAACCAGCATTCGACATCTGCTGGAACGACTGGATCCGGCGATACAAGACGTTCCCGTCGGCCTCTCCGATAACGATCGGATTCAGGCCGCCGTCGAAGCCAATGTGTTATGGACGGTCAATCGGCTGCAATCCCATACCGATTACAAATCCGCGCTGGCGGAGGCGACAATTGTGGGCGCTGTGTATGACCTGGAGACGGGCAAAGTGAGTTTTTTATAGTAATGACCGAACTGTTATCCATACTGGCGACAATTGCACTGCTCGACAGCACTTCGATCCTGCCGGTGGCAACGGTACCACTGGTAACGATGCTGGGATCGAAACGGCCGCTATTGACGTCGCTGTCTTTTCTCGCAGGATTGTCCATCACCTATTACATTTGTGCGCTGCTCGCCTATTCCGGCCTGGACAGTCTGTTCGACGCGCTCAACGTGTGGTTCCAGAGATGGATGAAAAACCCCGACACTCCCGAACTGTATCTTGAGATCGCGCTGGGTGCAGTAATGATCGCATCCGCCGCGCTGATGTGCAGGCCCGGCAATAAAAAAGCGGCCCAAAGGGAGCCTGAATCGATATCACCGGTCGGCGTATTTCTGTTTGGCGCTTTTTTAATGTTGATCGGATTACCGGGAGCGCTGCCGATGTTCGCCGCGATTGACCAGATCCTGCGCGCTGACCTGCCGTACGCAACAGTTGTCGGGCTCCTTATGTACTACGTGTTTATTTTTATCCTGCCACTTCTCGTCATTGTGATAATCAGGGTCGCAGCCGGAGACAAAAGCACTCCGATATTTAATGCCATCAACCAGTTTCTGGAAGTGTGGGGAAAACGTCTGATTGTTATTGTGTTGTTTGTGCTGGGATTTCTGATGCTGGCGGACGGAATTGGCTGGAATCCTGAGGCGTTCATTATTCATGAAGTTATATCCCCTGATGCCGACGTTGATAAAAATTGGATCCATTCCCGGTCTTTTAAGC
>CAYUDF010000917.1:0-1673 GCA_964443465.1 uncultured bacterium | reverse complement strand
CTGAAGGATTTGGCCAAAACTATTCGCAGCAAGAACGCGGGAACCGACAGGATCCACGCGGGTGCGACACCGTAGTGGTACAAGGCATCCCACGGCTGCTGGTCCTTGTGGGCCCAGCCATTAACCGGGTCCCAGAACCGGCTCTCAACCGACAGGTCGATGTCAGTCAGCCAGCACACCGCTGTAAAACCGGCCAACAGCCCGAGGGGTAACAACCAGTCAATCAACACCCGAAGTTTTCGATTCATCCGATACCACCGCTTGTTTGTGCAACACCGGTTCGCAACCAGGCCGCCCAGTCGTCGCGACCGTTAATCCCGGCGGCAGTTACCGCCGCCTCACAGTCGTATGGTACGTCAATATGATCGACCTGCCAACCTCGCCAGTCGAGCGCCCAGCGATTGCCATGAATGTCCGCCACGACGGCAAAACAATCGGGTAAGGGTACCGTCATATCTCCAACCGCTTCTGTACCCAGATCATGTCGAAGCTCTTGCCTAACTTTTCGCCCACGTCGCGAAACCGTCCGCATTCTTCGAAACCGTTTTTACGGTGAAACTGGATGCTGTCCGGGTTACGTGAGGATATGTGTGCCAGAATGGTGACAATGCCTTTTGCCGTCGCTTCTTTTTCGAATCGTTGCAGGATCAGGCCACCGATACCCCGGCGGGTGTGATCCGGATGGATGAAATACGAAGCACAAGCCGTGCGGCCAAATGAAGGGGCGTGATGGAACGAGCTGAGAAAACCGAATCCAACCACATCGCCGGTTTCGGTTTTTACCACAACGGCGGGGTACCCGCGCGCCATATTCAGAAACACATCGTAAAATTCGTAGCCGACGGTTTTATCGTTGTACGCGGCGAAACTGTTTTCGACGAAATGATTGAATACGTCAATGACCGCTTTTCGGTGTTTCGCGGTCATTCTGTCCAGTTTGTATTTCACTGTAGATTCGGCGATCGCGCCGTGCGTCTTCCTTCGTTCATACCACAGGCGGTCCGCAACAGGGAGTTTCGGAAAGTAACCGGGCGAGTTTGTTCAACCCTCTTGTCAGCGAGTCGCGATCGTTCGGGGCGCTCAATGACAACCGGACGGCGTTGGGGACGTTTCCCCCGGTGGCAAACACGTCGGCCGGAGAAACAGCCACGCCGCGCCGCCTCGCTTCCGTGGCAAATCCGGCGGCGTTCTCCCACGCCTCCGGGATCTCCAGCCACGCGTGGTAACCGCAGTCGCTGGTTTTCAGGTTGTAACTCGACAGAATTTTTCTTGTCATGTTGACGCGTACACGGGCTTCTTCTTTTTTTCGTTTTATAACAAGGTCGGCCGTACCATCTTCTATCCAGGTGGCAGCGACTTCCGCCATCAAAGGTGTTGTCATCCAGTGTGTCGCCCACAACGCCTGCGTGAGCTGGTCCACCGCGTCGGGCGGGGCAACCAGATATCCGACACGGAGGCCACCGGTCACCACCTTGGAAAACGCGGCGGCGAGATAACTGTTGTCCGGAGCATACGCCGACAGAGGTTGCGGTGGATTGTCCGCAAGCGGGTGATGAATGGCATCTTCGAAGATTGAAATGTTGTATCGAACCGCGATCCCGGCGATCTCGCGCCGGCGGGAATCAGACATCGTCGCCGTCAAGGGATTCTGTATGGTGGGTATGGTAAACAGC
>CAYUDF010000916.1:0-1676 GCA_964443465.1 uncultured bacterium | reverse complement strand
TGTTTTCCGGAAAAGTGGCGATCCAGGGGGATCGTAACATCAACTTCGAGATTCTTCAGAGTGTCATGTATACCTGCAATCAAAGCGGATACATGGACATCTCGCTGGCTGTGATAGGAACGTCGTAACATGGCAAGAACCGCAACCGCACATATCCAGCCCTACAGACAGTCCGTATGGGGATCGATGGACCGTCTGTTGCGAAACTGCTTTGTCGGATCGGCCGTACTCGGCCTGGCCGTGCTGATCGCCGTGTTTGTCGCGCCCCAGCCGCCGGTAGAACAGGTAACGGTTGACCTGTTACCGGAACGGTTCGCAAGGCTGATCCTGGAGAAACCGCAACCGGTTGCGCCGGTCGTCGAAGCGCCCGTTGATGTACCGATGATGGAAACACCGCGGGTGGAGGCGCCGAAAGAAAAACCGAAACCAAAACCGCCGCCGCGCAAACGTCTGAACGACAAACCTAAAGTCGCCGAAAACAAGGGTGTGCAGGGACGACAAAAAGCGCAGACGGAAGTAAAACAGAACCTCGCCGAAGTCACGGGCTCGCTGGACAAGGTACTGACCAACCTGTCCAAGTCGCTGCCCGCGTCCGAAACGCAGGACAAGAAGGCAAAACCGCGTCGCCGGCGCCGCGGCGTATCGTCCGGGCGGAGCAGCCAGCAACTGGCGTCGGTGCAGGGCATATCGACACTGGGTTCGGCGGACGTGTCTGGATCCGCCATCGAAAGCGACGGCATCAGCATCGCCGCCATCACCGATCTCGATGTCAATGACGGCGCGACGGGCGGATCATCTACGGCCGGATCGGGAAGCAGCGGCCGGTCGTCAGGGGGAGAATACCGCAGCAGTGAATCGCTGCTCGGAGTTGTGCGCCGGTACGCACCGGGCATCCAGTTCTGTTACGACAACGAACTGAAGAAGAACCCGTCGGTACGCGGAAAACTGGTCGTGAGCCTCACCGTCCTTCCGGACGGCTCGGTCAGCGACGCAATTATCGTCGAAAACAGCCTGAAGTCCAAAGCGGTGACCGACTGTGTCCTGTCGCAGATCCGCGGCTGGCAGTTCCCCGCTATTCCCCAGGGCACGACCAGCTTCAAGACACCGTTTGTGTTCACGCCGCCCGATTGATGGCCTCTCAACGGTACTTCTGAACAACCGTTAACCTGGTTAAAAACAGTTTGCCTTCCCGTCGCAGTACCCCGTATAATTACGGTAACCTCACGGGAAGGAAAACCATGAGATCTCAGCCTCGTTCTCTTATCTTCCCCCTGATCTTGTTTCTTTTAACAGTATGTGTATTTGACTCCAGCCCCGGCGCTATACCCTACTGGTGCCCGGCTTCCGTTTTCCCCCACTCGTACAACCTGAACGACGTGGCGTACATCGACAATACTACTGTTATTGCCGTCGGTGAGGATGGCGTCGTACGCTCCACGGATGGCGGAGAAACGTGGACGTTGGTCGCGACTCCCGGCAATGAACTGCGGTCGGTATCATTTGCCGGTTCCGCCCTGGGTGTTGCGGTGGGTAAAAACGGACTGATCGTGCGTTCCACGGACCGGGGGCTCAGCTGGGAGATGTATTCCGGGGCGATTACAGGCGATCTGCAGGCGGTGAGCCTGACCGATACGCTTACGGGCACGGCCGTCGCTCGTAATGGTAATACATACTAT
>CAYUDF010000915.1:0-1678 GCA_964443465.1 uncultured bacterium | reverse complement strand
CGAGACATCGTTTTTGATTAGAAACAACGGCGGGGCCTTTGCGATAGACGTGATCGAAGCGTGCGATCAATACAGTATTGTAAGCGGCAGCGGTCCCGACACGCTTTATTCGGGTGACAGCATATCGGTGGCGGTTCGTTTTGCACCGACGGTGTTCGGGTCGCACATGTGTACGGTCGCGACGGGCGCTCCGGAGTGCGGCGATGTTCAGCTGTCCGGTTTGGGATATTTCTGTCCTCCCGATACCGTGTTCTACGTCGACGCGGATGCGACCGGCGCAAACACCGGCATTTCGTGGACCGACGCCTACACCGATCTCCAGGACGCGCTGGCCATTACTGAACTATGTTCTCTCGCTACCCAGATCTGGGTGGCCGAAGGAACGTATATGCCCACAGGTGGCGCCGACCGGACTGTTACTTTAGAGTTATATAGAAATCTTGGCCTGTACGGCGGGTTCGCCGGCACAGAAACAACACGCAACCAGCGCGACGCCACAACCAACAAAACGATACTGAGCGGAGATATAGGAGATCCTGCTGCGACCGACAACTCGTTCCATGTGCTCGCCGCTTCTGATTGTGATGAGACAACGGTTGTTGACGGATTCACCATTACGGGGGGCAGGGCGGACAGCACCGGCCATGAAGACGGTGGTGGATTTTACAGCAGTTGGAGCGGCGTTATTCTGTCCAACTTGATTTTCAGTAATAACTACGCGCTTCAATTCGGTGGTGGCGTGTATGACGCAAACTCAAATACGAGATTTCTAAACGTTACTTTTGTCGACAACACGGCTGATTACGGCGGAGGATTCTCCACCAATGCCAAGGGAATTGCCCAGGTCATTAACTCTGTTTTTACGGGCAACACAGCCGTCACGTCGGGTGGGGCAATCCACAACGGGAGTGTTGGTATAAAAATCCTCAACACGACGATAGAGGGCAACGTAGCAGGAAGTGGCGGTGGATTTGCGAATCTTGGCGGCGTCTACGAAATCACGAATACTATTTTCTGGGGAAACAGCGCAACAACCTATCCTGAATTGGAAAATACAACTTCCGGTACTTCGGTTGTCTCGTATTCGCTGATTACCGGTTGTGGTGGCAGCGGTGGTGGGTGGGACCCGTCGTTCGGAACCGACGGTGGTTACAATCTCGATACTGATCCGCTTTTTGTCAATGCGCCCGGACGCGACTATCAACTGACCGTGGCGTCTCCAGCTATTGATGCCGGTGACAGCACGGCGGCCGATCTGCCGCCGACCGATATCGCGGGTAACCCCCGGATCGTGCACATCACTGTCGACATCGGCGCATACGAATACACGGGCGCATTGGCCCCCATCTGTTCGATCGACCCGTCCGCTATCGACTTCGGTCCGGTTACACCGGGAGGTTATCTGGACACGACAGTAACAATCACCAATCTGGGTGGCGGGCTCCTGGACGGCGACGTGTCGCTCGTTAGCAACCACTACTCGATTCTATCCGGGGGCGGAGTGTACAGCCTCGCAAATTCCGAATCGCACGTGGTGACGCTGCGCTACGCGCCGACCTATCACGGGGTCCACCCGTGCACACTGTCGACGGGCACGCCCGATTGCGCCGACGTTCCGTTGCCTGGCAACTCGGGCCCGCTGTGCCAGGTGTACCCGGCCAGTATCGATTTTGATTCG
>CAYUDF010000914.1:0-1678 GCA_964443465.1 uncultured bacterium | reverse complement strand
CCCGACAGGGAATACCTGTTGAGAGAAGCGCTCAACGATTTCGGCGATTCGTATGACTACATATTGATCGATTGCGCTCCCAGCCTGGGGCTGGTCGCAACCAACGCGCTCTGCGCCGCGCAAAAGGTGTATGTCCCCGTCCAGACGGAATACCTCGCGTTGGAGAGCCTGACCAACCTGCACAAAACGGTTGAATCGGTGAAGGTGAGGCTCAATCCCGCCCTCGAAATCGGCGGATTGATCGCGACCCGGTTTGACGGCCGCAAGGTACTCAACAGGACTGTCGTTGAACGGATGAAAGAACGGTTCGGGGCGTTGCTCCTCGAGTCCATGATCCGGGAGAACATCGTACTGGCTGAAGCACCCAGCTTCGGCAAGGATATCTTCTCCTATCGTCCGCGGAGTTACGGAGCGCAGGACTATCTAAACCTGTGTTTTGAAATGATGGGGCGCAACACAACAGCCGACGGGTTGTATACCATCGAACGTGGTGGTGTGATCACGCGTCAGCCCAGTGCCAACTTCGCAGTGTAGATCATCAGGGCAAGGGTTATGATTATGACAGGGATCGGCCGGAGAAAATCAATTCTCCGGCCGATCTATTTATACCCAGGCGGTTGTCACGACCACAGTCGTGACTCCCTTGGGGTATAAGAGTCGTTATATGACGCTTTGGTCTCTTACTTTAGTAACAAAAGTTTTCGGGAGAGCAGTTCGTCTCCGAATCTGAGCCGATACACATACACGCCGGAAGCAACCGTCGCGCCGTTGTTGTCCCGACCGTCCCACATCACTTCCTGCGGTCCCGTCCCACGATTTTCTTCCACCAGTGTGCGCACCTGTACGCCTCTCACATCATAAACACGCAGCGATACGAAACCCGGATTCGGCAGTTCGTAACCGATCACGGTTGTGGGATTAAACGGATTCGGGTAGTTCTGGCCCAGTCGTGCGCCGATAACCGGCAGGTCGGCCTCTGCGGCGGTCGGTGAGTCGGACAGGTTTTCCAGCGACCACACTTCGTTGTAGAAGGCCGCGCCCTTGCCGCCGAATATAATCATCCGGTCGTTGGCGCCGTCGTACACGGCCGTTGCACCCGCGCGGTGCACAGGGCCCGTACCGGAAGGGTTCATCATAAACCACGTGTTGGTCGCCAGGTCAAAAACCCAGACCTCGCTCGAAATAACTGCGCCGGTATTGCCGCCGAATATCATCACCCGGTGATTGGCCGCATCGTAGGTGTGGGCGGCAAACCAGCGGCCATCCGGCGATACAGCCGGCGTCAGCTCTGTCCAGGTGTCGGTTGCCAGGTCAAACGCCCAGATGTCCGACCGCGCTCCGTTGTTCTGGCCGCCGTACATAATCATGCGGTGTTGGCCGGAATCATAACTGGTCGAGTGCAGGCATCGCTCCAGCGGTGCCGAACCCGGTGTAACGTCCGTCCACGCCGTGCCGGTGGCGTCGAGCCGCCAGGTGTCGTCAAAGCGGCCCATGTTGGTGAAACCTGCGAACGTGATCAGATCGCCGGCTACCGGATCAAAAACACCGGCGGCGCCGTAGCGAATGTTGGGTGGTCCGCCCGTGGGGGCGTACTGCGACCACGTGTTGGTCATGAGATCGAACTCCCAGGCGTCGTTAAAAAATCCGCTGGTGCCCTGGCCCGACCACGTGACCATGC
>CAYUDF010000913.1:0-1682 GCA_964443465.1 uncultured bacterium | reverse complement strand
GCGAGTGGCAGGTCGTTGGCTTGATACGCAACGATCCCGGCCTCGAAATTAGCAACCGCGTCGGGGGTTTTTCTGTCCTGGGCCTCCGCCGTCAGTGCCACGGTGGCAAGGAGGCAGGCGCCGAGCGCAAGAATTGGACGCATGAGAGGTTTCATTTGTTTTTTCATCGGTTTAGTCCTCATGGTTGAGCCCGAAGCCGAGCTCAGAATTAGTTCACCTTTTCAGCACGCTGCTTTATCGTTGCAATTCAGATTGATTGATAAAAATCCGAATTTTATTAACCACCACCATCGAAGATAGAGGCTGGCGCGCAGCGGCGGCAACGAACGCAGTGAGAGGCAAATACACGAACCACACGAAACCGGATTCTGAATAAAATTTCGTGTGTTTCGTGGTTCACATCTTAGTTGCCCCATCGTAAGCGGATCAGATTCTCTTTCTATTTTTTGCTGGGGAAAATCTGTTTCCAGTCCTGCTTCATATCAACAATGATCCAGCCTTTGGCCGCAGCCTGGTCGAGGGCCTTGTCGAGCGTGCCGACGTGGCTCTTGCGGTCGTAGGCATACTCGCGCTCCTCGTCGGTGTGGTGCACGAAGAGCCCCAGTCGGCGGCCTTCGCCGGCCATGGTGTATTCGACCATCTGTATGTCGGAATCAGAATTACCAAAGGCCAGGATCGGCCGATGTCCGATGTGTTGATAGATACCGACCGGCTTACCCGCCTTGTCGTTGTTGAAGTTGAGTTTCGGTTGGCGAACCAGCGCCGGCTTACCGTCTTTAACCTGGAATTCAGTGACCACACTGGAGCCTACGACCTGTTCCGGCGGAATACCGTAAGCTTTTTCACTGAAAGTGCGCATAAAGGCGATACCGCCACCGGAGACGATAAAGGTCTTGAAACCGTTGGCCCGCAAGTAGTCAAGGAGTTCAAGCTGGGGTTGATAGATCAATTCTGTGTACAGTCGATCGAACTTTTTCTGTTTGGTGGTCGCCAGCCACGCGGTAACCTCCTGTTCAAACTCATCCGCGGTCATACCGGAGTGGGTCGCCATGAGAATTTCCATCAGCCCCTTCATGCCCGCAGCGCCGACGGTTTTCATGTCGCCTTCCAGCAGCGCCTTGAACGGCTGCGTAGTCTTCCACTCCGGGTGCTGCGGAGCGAGCTCCTTAACGCGCTCGAAGGCGAAAAGGACCTGGGTATACATGGGGGATTCGACCCACAGTGTGCCGTCGTTGTCGAAGGTGGCGATACGCTCTGCCGGTTCTACATATTGACCACCCTTCTCGTTCGTGACTTCCGCAACGAACTCCAGGATGGCCTTCTTCGCCGGGCCGGCGTTCCACGAGGGCAGAGGGTCTTGCGCAAGAGCGCTTCCGGACATAAATATGATCAAAAAAGCGGTCAGTAACATAGATATTATTCGTTGTCGTTTCATTGTCCTTTTTTCAATCGGTTCTTTTTTAGAAGCGGTTATTGTGATCGCCGATGTCGTTTTTAGTGAAAACTTGATCGGCCTTGCGAAAAACTTATGACCTAACGCAACGTTCGCTCGTATCGGGACATTCTTTCTGGTGTACCACCGACAAAATCGGCAGGTGCAATCCATAAAGACTGTTCAAAAGGTATGGGGTCAAACCTTGATCTGTGATTTAAGCCTTTGATAATTTGCCTTAAGCTGTTGA
>CAYUDF010000912.1:0-1684 GCA_964443465.1 uncultured bacterium | reverse complement strand
AAAAAGCCGAGATCTGCTCCCATTGCGGAAAACGGCAGCGGAGTTCGTTTGCGGAGTTTCTGGATAACAGTGACCTGACACGGCTCCGGCCGCAACAGACCGTGAAAAGCCCCGGTATGGCGGGATTTCTGGGTTTTATTCTCGGTTGGGTTCTCCTGGGGCCGTTCGGCTACGTTTATCTTGGCCAGTGGAACTGGTTCTGGATCACCATGGTGATTACAATTATTGCGTATCCCATCACGGCGTTTGTCGCGGTGGCAGTGTTTCCTTTTATATTTGCGTTTCACCAGTACCAGATGGCCAAAGAGCTCAACGCGATGCTGGAAAAGAGCAAAATGGAAGAGCCGCCGCAGACGCCATATGACCCCGGCGGCGAACCCCGCGCCCCTCACGAAACCAGCTGAAGCCGGTTGTCTAGCCGGACAGACTTATAATCCATGGACCTTCCTTTTCCCGAAGCACAAAAGAACAGCGGCCGTCGTCCGCTGTCTGACCGGATGCGTCCCGTAACGGTCGACGGTTTTTTCGGACAACAACACATCGTTGGTCCGGGAACGCTGCTGCGGCGTTGTATGGACCTCGGAGAATTGCCCCAGTCGATCATCCTGTGGGGACCTCCGGGGTGTGGTAAAACCACCCTTGCGCGGTTGATCGCCGAGAGCATCACCAGTCGTTTCGTGCCGTTCAGCGCGGTAACGTCGGGAATTGCGGAGGTCAAGCGGGTGATCACCGACGCAAAAAAACTGAAATCGGTGGAGAGCAAACCCCTCCTGTTGTTCGTGGACGAAATACACCGGTTCAACCGGGCCCAGCAGGACGCTTTTCTGCCACACATCGAGGACGGCACCATCGTTTTTATTGGCGCCACCACGGAAAATCCCAGTTTCGAAGTGATAGGGCCGCTCCTCTCCCGGTCCCGGGTCCTGGTACTGGAAGCGCTCGATAACGACGCCGTTGAATCGATTCTGGAGAAGGCTCTGACCGCCGAGCAAGGCCTCGCCGGCCGTTATATCGCGGAGCAGGATACACTGGCCTTTGTTGCCGACCTCGCCGGCGGTGACGCCAGGATCGCCCTTAACGCCCTCGAATATGCGGCCGCGGCGCTGGCGGATTCCGCCGATAAAAGACTCACCAGAGAACTGCTACTGGATGCCCTGCAACAGCGGACCCTCAGTTCGGACAAAGCCGGCGAATCCCACTTCAACCTGATATCAGCGCTGCACAAGAGCCTGCGGGGGTCGGACGCCGACGCATCTCTTTACTGGCTGGCCCGGATGTGTGAGGCGGGAGAGGATCCCCTCTACATCGCCCGGAGGCTGGTCCGGTTTGCGTCCGAGGACATCGGTCTGGCCGATCCTGATGCGTTGTCCCTTAGCCTCGCCGCCAGGCAAGCCGTTGAATTTGTTGGTTATCCCGAATGTAAACTGGCACTGGCACAGGCCGTGGTGTACCTCGCCCTGGCCCCGAAGAGCAATTCGATCTATACCGCCTATCAGCGGGCGGTCAAGGCGGTGATGGAAAATCCGGCCTACCCGGTGCCACTCGAGATCCGTAACGCCCCGACGAAGCTGATGAAAGACCTCGGATACGGAAAAGGGTACAAATACCCCCACGATTTTCCCGACGCCGTCGTAAACCAGGAGTACCTGCCCGAGGAACTGAAGGGTACGAAACTGTATATCCC
>CAYUDF010000911.1:0-1691 GCA_964443465.1 uncultured bacterium | reverse complement strand
TTATGGTGTAGGCGGTTCCGAGCTTGACCATTGGCAGGATAAACTCGTTGCGTCCGGAGCTCCAGCTGATGTACGTACCGGTGATGTCACGCAGTTTGACGCCAATATCGAGATTCTCGGTCAACAGTCCGCGGTACAGATAACCGAGGTCGATACCGATGCCGGTGCTGGAATATCCGGCGATCGAATTTGTATAGATCAGTTTCAGTGTTCCGCCGATGCGTCCCCACGTAGTATTCATCGCAAAGGAGCTCAGAAGCGCCAGGCTGTTGTCCGATTCCAGCGGAACGTTTGAAGTATCCAGTTCTTCGCCCTGCAGGGGCTCAAAAATACCGTCGCCGTCCAGATCGGTAAAAGGCAGGTCCCGGGTCACCGGGATATCGTCAACGCCGAGATGTAACAACGCGAAACCAAAGCCGGCTTCACGTTCAGAGCCCAGCAGGCTCGTTGGCTGCATATAGGAGGCGAAATTGTAGTTAACCAGCTGTCCAAACCGCTCCGAGTGCATCGCCAGGACCTGCCGGCCCTCCAGCCCTGATACACCCGCTGGATTCCAGTACACAGTGGACGCATCGCCGGCTACCGCGGCAAAAGCTCCGCCCATGCCCAGCGCCCTGGCGCCACCGCCGACGAACATGAATTCACCGGCATATTTGGTCGCACCGGCTCCCGCGGGGAAAAGCAGGGTGATACACAACAGCAGGACCGCAGCCATTCCGAGACGCATATTAACCCCTTCACGGATTAGGTTAACTATTGTTAAAACGTGCGTTAGCGATATTGTCGATATGCTGCTCACAGGGGGGTTAACTACAGGGGACCGTTTTCTGAAGTACATGCATATTATAGCAATGATCCCGCCACGAATCAAAGTCTATTATTTACTACGCGGGCCTACGGCCGCGTAGTAAAAGGCGATTTATACCGACAGCCCTGTGAGCCTTTTTGGTCAATATCGCCCGCCGGGCGCGGTCTGCGGCATAATCGCCTTGCCGGGCAGGCTGTTCAGCATAAATCCCTCCCCGGGGTCAGACGAGACCGTACTCTCTGATTTTCCTGTAGAGCGTCCTTTCTGATATTCCGAGGGCCTCGGCGGCCTTTCGCCGGTTTCCGGCAAAACGGTTGAGGGATTCCCGAATCGCCAGCCTTTCCATCTGGGCGAGACTGCCCGTATCTTCCAGATCCACCCGTGGTCCGGTCTGGACTTCCTTGAGGCCCTCCCACGGACTGGGCTGGTGTCCCTCTCGAAGTAGCGACAGCACTTCCCTCACATCGCGGTGCAGCGCAAGAATCGACGCGTAAATCATCTCGCGCTCGGCTTCGTCCTTCGTGCGGTGCAGCGCAACGGGCAGAAACGTCTGTTCTTCGCCGCCGCCTGCCGCCTGCGGGGTATCCACCAGTTGGGTGGATACGAGGCTCTCGGGAATGCGGGACGTCGTCGAAAGCACTACGAGCGTGTCTACGATGTTTTTGAGCTCGCGGATGTTGCCAGGCCACGCGTACTCCAGAAATCGTCTCTGTGCGGCTGCCTCAACGCCTCTGACCGACTTATGGTGGCGTTTGTTGGACAAACCGATGAAATGCCGCACCAGAATGGGGATATCGTCCTTACGGCTACGCAACGGAGGCAGGTGAAGATTGATCCCTTTCAGGCGGTAATACAGGTCCTGGCGGAACTCTCCGTCGCGGAC
>CAYUDF010000910.1:0-1692 GCA_964443465.1 uncultured bacterium | reverse complement strand
CTGGCTGCCAGCGCTGTTCCCGACGCAAGAACCATCACGAAACCGACGGACACCAGGTACAGGTAACGGATATTGAACCACCCCGACGGAAACTTGAAAAAACAGAACGGCGTAACGGTAATGTAGGTCCAGGCGATAAAAAACCGGATCGCCCGGTTTCCGAAAATAAAACCAAACACGGAGTAGGACAGGATACAAAGAAACGTGACGACGCGAATCTCCATGGCCAGCTGAAACACAAACCGCACTCCGGGGCCGGCGTCCTGAACCGTAGAGGAACTCTGTATCGGGAACACCATCCGCACCAGATACGACGCGTAATTCTTGACAAATGTAAATCCGGATACGCCGAAATCACCCGATCCCGGTATACCACTGAGCAGGATAAACTTGGTGGTCATGGCGATGAGCGCGCAGCCGGCAATCACCAGAAAACTTTTTCCCAAAATCTTGCGACCGGTTTCCGCGCGAAAAAACAGGTTAAACGTCAAAATGCAGCCGATGATGCTGAACGACGTTGATTTTGAAAAAACACTGAGGATAAAAAAGAACAAGGCCCAGGCAAAACTGATTGTGTTGAGTCGCCCTTCGTTTTTCAGTTCGTTCCTGAAAAACAGCCACAGCGTCAATAACGTCAGAGAAGTGATCAAAAGGTCGCCGACACTGGAGATCGCCATTACCGCTTTACCGTAGTTGCCGACGGCAAAAACAAAAAGCAATCCCGACATCATCGCGATGGTTCGATCTTTGAGTAATGTGAAAACGATCCGGTATACCAGGAACGCGTTCAGCGAATGGATCAGCACGTTGAACACGTAGTATCCCGTCGCTTTGTCACCGAACATGCGGAACTCGAGATAGAATACGGCGTTTACCAGGGGCTGGAAATCCGCCAGCGGTGTGGTGAGAAATATCTCCCGGGGTGATTTGTCGACCTGGAGCGCTTTGAGCAGATAGAGATAGTCGCTGGTCTGCCAGAAAGTGTTATTGCGGACGGCGGCAAAGAAAATGAAGGCTAAACTGGCCAGGAGCAGAAAAAATAAAAAATCCTTCAGCGAGGTTGCTGAATTATCGGTAAATTCTTGACCCGCCATACGTTTACCTGCTTTCTCCCCTCGAACCAGTAATACATAGACCATTCGACGGCCAAAGTCTAGCAAAATACCTATTCTCATAAGCTTGTGACGGTTGTATCACCCGGAAGGCACCCGGCCGAAGGACCACAAAAAACGGGAATAGTCCTTGCTCGAACGGCGTTGTGGGTGTTATACACAGGTCGAATTCATCCCGGATCAGGAAAGGAAGAGGAAGTTGCAGGAAGTTCGCATCGGTGTGCCCGGCTTTATCTCGGCTCGTCCACTGATATTTGGTATCACGCGCCGCCTGGTGACGGAAGCGGAGCTGAAATATGACGAACCGGGAAAACTGGTTGAGTCACTGTCCCGCGGCGATCTGGACGCCGCCCTGATTCCCAGTATCGAATTTCTTCGCGGTACCGGGAAATACTTCCTTGAAGGGCCTGCGATCGTTGCCCGCCCCGCCACCGGCAGTGTTGTGCTGTTGGCCAACAAACCGGTCGAATCACTCCAAAGAATTGCGGTAAATGAATTCTGCCGGACGCCCGTGTGTGTGACGCGGATCGTCCTGGCGGAAAAATACGGTATTATGCCGGACCTGTGCGTTATGAAGAAT
>CAYUDF010000909.1:0-1695 GCA_964443465.1 uncultured bacterium | reverse complement strand
GTGTAACGTTAACGTCAATAAAAGCGGCGTCGGTTGCAAGGAACCCCGGAATGGTTGCCGTCACCTGTGTTGTGCCAACAGAAAGACCATCGAAGCCAACACCGCCGTTTGAAACAGTCGTTGGCGAAGTCGATACGCCGGGGTTAACGGTCACCGTTACCGTGTCGCTTGTAAGCGGCGTCGTAATCAGTGTCCCCACGGTACTGTCCGAACTAATCACTGTCGCCGTAAGACCCGGTCCGCCGGCACGAGCCCGCTGTGACGATACCGAACTGGTGTCGGCGTTGGGGAAACCCACCACAACATAAAACGCGTCTACCGGGTCGAGCGCGTCCTGCGACGTCGTGAGCCCGCTGATACGAAATGCCGGCTTTACGATGTCGGTCGCATCAAAGGCGGACACAAATCCCGGCGCCGATGCCGAGATCGACACGCTCCCCGTTGTATCCTCAAATGCTTGAATGTAAAAAGTCACATCGATGAATCCATCGGCAAGAAAAACGTCCAGCACTCCCGTTCCCAGTTGCAATGAGTTTCGGGACAGGAGTACGAGGTTCGAGTCGGAGGATTCGATATGCATCGTCACACCGCCGTGTGAAGGGCCCGAAAGACGCGCGCGGCTAAGGCTCGTCTGGAGGCCGGCTCCGACCGTTGTACCGTAAGAGACAAAACTGATCGACGAAGCGTTAACCGTCATCGAACGTGTCGCGGCATCGGTTGGAACAAACCCCGGAATCGTCGCCGAAACATCGGTGACTCCGGCGGAAAGCCCGTCAAACGCAACCCCACCCTGAGCCACCCCGGAGGCGGAATTGTATTCGCCGGGTTCGATAACAACTGTAACCACCTGTCCCGTCACCGCCGTTGTGACCAGTTCGCCGACCAGAGCCACCGAATTGGTGATCGTGGCCGTCAGTCCGGACCCACCCGCCCGCACCCGTTGGGCGGGTGAGATTGTGGTGTTCGTCCCGTTTGGGATACCGACCTGGACCTGGAAAGCGTCCGCCGCCCCATAGACATCGATCTGAGAGTTCAAACTGGTAATACGAAGTCCCGGCGTGACCACTTCGATCGAGTCGGTCTCCGTAACAAACCCGGTTGCCGCCGCGGTAAACACGGCAAAACCGGTTGTATCCTCCAGCGCCTGGAAGTAGAAGCTGGCGTCCGTCGACCCGTTAGGAATAAACACATCGATGTAAGGTACGCCGGCGACCTGTTCGCCGTCGGCGATGAGGCCGAGCAACGTGTCGGCGCTTTCAATATGCACGGTTACTCCACCGTGCTGGCTGTCGCTCAATCGGGCCTTGAGCTGACTGCTCTGAAGTCCCGACCCAACTTCGGCGGGTACGCTGATAAACGAAATTGTCTGGGCCAGTGCTTCCCCATATCCCGTGAACGAAGAGGCAATGAAGGCAATAACAACGACTACAATGAATGTTTTTGTCACGCTGGCAAATGTCATACAGATTTCTCCCATGTTGGCAGGTGTGTAACGAGTTAGGCTGTGCTAATTATACAATAAATACGCGAAAGATTCACGACACTTTTATGTACAAGTGTATTGATGACTCAGCTTTTAGATTTGAAGGGTCGATTGTCTGTTATTGGAGGTTGCTGCGTAATCTGTTCAACGCAGTAATGAACGTCAGTCGCCTGCTTCGAACCGGGGTTCCTTGCGGTATCCGTACTTGATGT
>CAYUDF010000908.1:0-1697 GCA_964443465.1 uncultured bacterium | reverse complement strand
CCAGCCGACTCCAACGCTGACACCAGGTAGTCTCTTCGGGCAGTGTACTCGGTCCGGAACTCCGAGCGGAAGTCTTCCGTGTAGTTTCGAAGGGCGAAGGCAACAGCCACCTGCAGCGGCGTCGAGGTTGCATAAGTGAGGAACTGGTGGGCGGCCTGGGCGCCATCTATCAACGCTCGCGGCCCCGTGCTCCAACCGATCTTCCAGCCGGTAAAGGAAAAGGTCTTGCCGGCACTCGACAGCGTGAGTGTGCGATCCCGCATCCCCGGCAAGGAAGCCAGTGGGACATGCCGAGCATCGTCGAACACCAGGTGCTCGTAAACCTCATCTGTCAGGGCGATGATGTCGTGCTCCCGGCACAGCGCGGCAACGATTTCAAGCTCGTCGGCGGTGAACACTTTTCCGGTGGGGTTCATAGGCGTGTTCAGAACGATCATCCGCGTCCGATCGTTCACGAGCGCCCGAAGAGCGTCGCCGTCCAGGGCGAAGTCCGGGGCTCGTAACGTCAGGTACCGCGGCACGGCTCCCGACAGCGCTAAGCCGGGAGGATAACTGTCGTAGAAGGGCTCCAGAAGAATTACCTCGTCGCCCGGGTTCAGCAGCCCCAACATCGACGCAGCAATCCCCTCCGTCGCGCCGGAGAATACCACGACCTCTTCCATGGGGTCGTACTCGAGTCCGTAAAGGTCCTTCTGGGTGTCGGCGATGGCCCGTACGAGTTCCGGGTGCCCCCTGGATCGGGCGTACTGGTTGTCTCCTGAGCGGAGAGCTTTCACCGCTGCTTCTACGATCTCGGAAGGACCTTCGAAGTCCGGAAAGCCCTGGGCCAGGTTGATGGCACCGTGTTCTTCGGCCAAAGCAGTCATCTCAGCGAAGATGGTGGTGCCGAATGGGCGGAGTTTTTTTGCAATCATGCTGTTCCTTGCGCCAGTGTTTCCGGTTTTGTAACGCCTCGGGCATTGTCAACTCAATGTGTGCCGGTTGTCAACTGTGTGGACAAAGCCCTCAACTGCAACGGACGACACGACAACCGTACAATTACGGAATTGACTTCCGTTATTGTATGACCAGAGAAACCCTCTCCAGGCGGTCGGGTCTCTGGGCGGGCGGCTTCAGAATGTGGACGAGATCGCGAGAGTCGAAGGTGTGGTACAAAGGCTCGAGCGGGAGAAGGACTCCATTATCCCTCGCGAGTGGTACGAATACCGCGGGGCGCAGTGCATTTACGAACTCATCGAGCTGCTCACCAACGTTCGCTCCGGGAGACGCCGGGTGGCTGCGCAATACCGCTTGGAAGCTCCGGGGATGACTGTCAGTCTGGCAGCGACCCGCAAATCGAAATCGGTGCCAGCGAAACGGAAACGACTGTCGGCAAAAATGATAACGGCGAAATCAAACACGAAGGCATTGGACCGCAGTACAGAATCACGATCGCCGGTTCGCCCCGGTCGATGCTAAAAACGAACACACCGCTGGCAAACCCACCATCGCCGATCCGCAATACAGAGTGTCGATGCCAAGAGCGAAACGACCGTTGTCAAACTCGATCGCAACGATCGGAAACTCTTGCATGGTCGGCGACGGCGGCCGTCATCGATTCCTATCACGAAATCACCTGTGTCGGAACCATGTCGCACCCTCTGTCGACCGCGTCGCAGCACCCGGAAAGGCATTGTCAACTTAGTGAATCCCAAGTG
>CAYUDF010000907.1:0-1701 GCA_964443465.1 uncultured bacterium | reverse complement strand
TTTTTTGCCACGTCGGGATCCGGCCACTCAATCGAAGGAGCTTCGATCGCCGATTGATAGAATTCCTTGCGACCGATCGCATATATACCGCCCGAACTCCGGATTTCGTCTTCTTTGGCGGTCAGCGGTATCGGTACATACGCTTTATTTTTTGTTTCGTTTCGAAGACTGCGCGTCTTCGGATCGAGCGTAAACTGGTCCCCGTCTTCCACGTCCTCAACCGCTTCCGGAGCCTGGACAACCTGCAGACCCAGGTTAAATGCGTTTCTTCTAAAAATATCCCCCATATTGTTACCACACACGATAACCATTTCGAGACCGGCCTCATCGGCGATCGCCTTGAGTCCCGCCGGGCTCATTTCCCGGGATGAACCGATTGCAAACCGATCACCGGCGACCACAAATGTCTCGCCGGCGTGAACACGCTTTCTGAATTCCGGCATAAGGTGCCTGAACGTCCCCTCTTTCCAGTTCTTGTCCAGTTCGTCCAGACTTTCCGAAACACAATCCTGAGCGGGCGTTATCTTGTCTGTATCAATCGCGTCCAGCTTTTTGCCAGGGTTGTCCGGATCCCACAAAATGAGCGCCGTCCCTTTTATGGGCGCCGTTGCTCCGCCCTGCCCCGCTGATTTGTCTTCGCGCGGCAGATCTTCGGTGTTAACACCTGGTTTCGTGCGCGCCGGCCAGATCCGGTGTTTTTCCAAATCCCTCATGGTTGTCAAACGTCCTTCCGTATTTGGTTATTCACGGGCAGTATACTATAAAAAGCGCCCCCCCACAAAGCACTGTCGGACGACCACATCCACCCGTTTCACACCCAGAACGCCTGATCTGACAAACGGGTTATATGATTAATAAATAATGAATTACGACATTCGCAAAACGTCCAAATCAGATTTAACAGACATCCGGGCCTTATTCCCCGATTGGCTTGTACATGAGTTTCATGCGGTACTACTTGCAGCACGCCGCCGAAATTACCTATTATGCATAAGTTATATCGGACCGGCTGAGCGGTCCGCACGTCTGGTACGTGATTCACAACTTCAGACAGCCAAGAGGAGTTTATCCAATGTCCGATTTCAGTCTCAGTTTCGATGGAAAAAACGGGGATACTATTCGCGTTGATGCGGAAGTATCGATGGCGTTCCCGGAGCAATGTACTTTTAACGTGAGCCAGTCGCTATACCCCGACAACGCCGCTCACTTCAACAGCAAGGATCAATCGTTGGGATCTCCGCTTGTTGACGCTCTTTTTGACCTCGGATTTGTGAGCGACGTTCTGGTTTCCAATGACACGATCACCATCAATATGAAGGGCGGATCGTGGGAAGAAAACGTTCCCAAAGTGGGCGCCGTGGTCAACACCGTTATCGCAACCGGCAAACCGGCGATTTCGGAAGAAATCACAAATAATCTGCCGTCCGAGGACGACACACGGGCAAAGGTACAAAAAATACTTGATGACATGATCAATCCCGCGGTTGCTTCCCATGGCGGGGCGGTCACACTGCTCGACGTAAAGAAAAACACAGTATTTCTGGAGTTCAGCGGGGGTTGCCACGGATGCGGAATGGCCACAGTGACGCTGAAATACGGAGTGGAACGCGCCATCCGGGAGAACGTGACGGGCGTCGGCGAGATCCTGGATACGACGGACCACGCGTCCGGCAGAAATCCTTACTATCATCAGCCCGGCTA
>CAYUDF010000906.1:0-1712 GCA_964443465.1 uncultured bacterium | reverse complement strand
TTTTTGGTGGGTCTCGCCGATTTCTATATCAAGCAGGACAGATTTGACGAGGCATTAACGATTGCCGAACGTTTGATCTCCCTCTACCCCGGCAACCCCACCGGGCGCCAGCTGAAAACCCACATTGAAAACACCAGATGATCTTCCTCCACTTTCGAGATCACCCAGATAAGTCTTAGCGGTCTTTTTCACGATATCGCCGTGACCTATTTCAAGAACGTCATTTTTTTGGTAATCGTTTGCCCGGCGGCCCGCAATGAGTAGAAGTAAATACCCGAACTGACTTCCGATCCGCGAAAGTCTCGCCCGTCCCAGGACACCTGTTTTTGTCCCGCCGTGAGCGTTCCCGAAACGAGCGTCCGGACTCGCCGGCCCTCCACGTTGTAAATCGTCAGATCCACTTCCGCCCGTTCGGGCAGTGCGAAGTGAATCTCCGTTGTGGGGTAGAAGGGGTTGGGGTAGTTCTGAGACAATTCCACGCGTGAACCGGCAGGGGGGCCGCTGACAGGGACGGTGACCCGCGCCAGCCATACGGTCATATCGCCTGAATCCATCCGGGTCCAGATCGGGTACACGTTACCATTGAGTGCAGCGACATTGATATAGTCGCCGAAGAACACGTCGGCCTGTGGCGTGAACGACGACTCGCTCACCTCGAAATCGCTCCAGGTCGCCCCACCGTCTTCAGACATCGCCAAAAAGACGTCGGTTGCGTTTCCCGTGGTGTAGCGCCGGTCGTAGAAAACGACGTAAATGTTTCCCGTCACCGGATCGATCGTCGCCCACGGAAAAAACTGATGCGCGGGGGCCGTTTCTACGATCACCTGGGCGGGGTTCGTCCAATTCACGCCGCCGTCCGTGGACTTGATGAAGAAAACGTCGGTGTCGTCGAGACCGTTACGCTGGTCCGAGAAGACGACGTATATGTGGCCACTGTACGGGGAGTTGCTCGCGTCGCACATTGTCACTGGAAAGCCGTTACAACGGTAGATGCCAGGGATATCGAAATTCCAACCGCCCGGCTGGGTCGCAATGATGCAGTCTGTTTCCCACGTTACGCCGCCGTCGAGCGACATGTCGAAAAAGACCAACTCGTGACCCGACCAGCTCAGATACACCTCGCCGTTGGGGCCGACGGCCGGGACGGCACCCTCGACCGTATCATCGTCGTCGAAGCACAAGCCGCCGAGTTCGCTGATCCTCACCGGCGTGGACCAGTTGGCGCCGTGGTCGGTCGATCGCGAAAATACGATCCGCGAGCTGTCGGCCGGCGTCGGATTCCACAAGTTGTCGAATTCGGTCCAGGCAAGGTAGAGGTTGTTGCGGTACGGAGACGTCGTGACGTCGGCGGTCAACCATTCCTTATCCTGATCCTTCGGAGGGTTGAGCCCGGCGCCGGTGCCGTTGTCCCACGTCACGCCACCATCGATCGACTTCTGCACGATGATGCGGTCCAGCCAGTCTCCCTCGGTGACTCCCGGCCACGACAGATGTGCGTAAAACAGATTCCCGTCGGCATCAAACGTTACACACGGATCGCCCCACACGTGGTAAGTCGACGTCAATCTGTCCTGCGTCCAGGTCAAACCGCCGTCCATCGAATAAAAATAATAGTTGAGATTTGCCCCGGCGGCGATATTCTGCGGATTGACCGGATTGATCGAAATGGTAACTTCCTCGGGATCGGGCGGAAACGAGGAGTTGCTGACCTG
>CAYUDF010000905.1:0-1717 GCA_964443465.1 uncultured bacterium | reverse complement strand
GGCCAGCTTGAGCAGACGCCTTGCTTCGTTGGTTTCCGATTCCTCGGGGAACCGGTACAGGTACTCGGCGAGTAGCGTGTAAGCCTTGTCGTAGTTACCGCGCGCATACTCCTGCCGTGCGAGGTTCACTGCGATCTCACGGTTGGCGGGAGACGACGGGTATTTCTGCGCGAGTTGTTCCAGTTGCGACGGGCTGAGATCCCGCCTCACCACGATCAAAAGTTCCGTTTCCACGGTTTCGCGCGTCTCTGCGTCCAGGGGGGATTCCAGCAACTGGCTAAGCGTTTCCGCGCTTTCGAAATACATCCCCAGTTCTGTAAGCGACCTGGCTGCGCCGAATCCGGCCGCCGATCGCAGCCGCGAAAGCGGAAATCTGTCGATCAGCGATTGGTAATAAGTGGCAGACTGGTCGTAGCGCGCCAGTTCCAGTTCGACGCCGCCGGCGAGGTACAACACCTCGTCCATGCGCGAATAAGCGGAGTAATTGTTGATTAAATCCGTGAGCTTCAGAGAAGCCGATTCGAGATCACCGGCAGTCTTGTCGGCCTGGGCCTGCTGGAACAGGGTTGATGCGCGATTGACCGCCTTGTCGTCCAGAGTTGAGGAACCCGGCGTGGTACCGGCGCAACCGGAAACCAGCCACAAGGTCAGCGCACACAATAAACTCAACGAAACGAGGCGAATAAACGAGAACATATAACGAGCGGCTTTCTGTCAGAAATCTCCCGGGTCCAGATCCTGCAGGTATTTCCTGAGTTCGTCGTCGGGATTATCGCTCGGTAACTGGTCGTTCTGAAGCATGCGTGTATGACTGTTAAACACACTTTCGGATACAAAAATGTCGGCGCCCGACTTCAGACCCAATGCTATGGAATCACTCGGCCGGGCGTCAATGACATATACTTCGTTTTCGCGTTGAAGATACACCTTGGCAAAAAAAGTATTGTCCTTCAATTGTGTGATGGCGACTTTGACAACCGACGCCCCCAGGCTCTCGACAGCGGTTTTGAGCAGATCGTGCGTCAGTGGTCTTTCGAATGACTTCCCGTTGAGTTGCAATTCAATTGCAAGCGCTTCAGAATGTCCGATCCAGATGGGAAGGACATCATCTCCGTCGCTTTTTTTAAGAAGTACGACAGGATTGTTCCGTTGATCCTTGACCAACCCCCCGACAGTCACCTTTATCATTCTGTTTTCTTCGTCCGCCATACTTCACCATCCGGGGCCCCGGATATCAGTCAGACTCGCCGGAAAGCTTTTTATTCAAATCGTCAACATCTTCGAATTCCGGTAGCGGCTGGTCCATGTTGTCGAGCATCCACTTCGCCGACGACGCGACATCGCTGTCGGGGTAAGCATTTAACAGCTGGGAAAACATGCGTCCCGCTGTAACCTTGTCCTGCAGCTCTTCCAAATGGACAAATCCGATCATAAACATTGCCTGAGGCGCGTATTCGTCGTCGGGAAATTTTTCGATGATTTCTTCAAACGCCTTCACCCGGGCTCGTGGATCACTTGTGTTTTGTGCGTATTCAAACAGTTCGGCCGGCGACCGCTGAATGGTATGATAATAATCATCCATGTAGTTCTGCCAGTCGTAGTTGCTTTTGAGCTCTTCGGAGACTGCCAGCTTCTCGCACTCGACGAACAGATCCTTGGCCCGTTTGCTGTCGGTCTCCGCCATGGCCGCAGCCAGGCCGTCCAGGAAGCGAATCTC
>CAYUDF010000904.1:0-1720 GCA_964443465.1 uncultured bacterium | reverse complement strand
CCTGAAGGAGGACCATCCATGGGTGAACCCACCCTCAAGGATCTATTGGAAGCAGGGGTTCATTTTGGCCACCAGACTAAACGGTGGAATCCCAAGATGAAGCCCTATATTTTTATGGAGAAGAATGGTATTCACATCATCGATCTCCAGAAGACCCTGGACAACGCGCTCAAAGCCAGGGCGGTCATCCAGAAAGTCTCCGAGAAGGGCAAGTCCGTCCTTTTTGTCGGCACAAAGGCGCAGGCCAAAAATGCCATTCGTGACGAAGCCTTAAGGAGCGGGATGCCGTATGTGACCGAGCGCTGGCTCGGTGGCACTCTCACCAACTTCAACACCATTCGCAAGAGCCTGGACAAGCTGGATTACCTCGAGAAGATCGAAACCGACGGCCGGATCGATCAATTCAATAAAAAAGAGGCCCTCACTCTGTCCAAGGACAAAGCAAAACTCCTGAAGTCGCTCGGTGGTATTCGAACGATGACCGGGCTTCCAGCCCTGGTTTTTGTGATCGACACCAAAAAAGAGCTCAATGCCGTGCGCGAGGCGAGAAAACTGAAAATTCCGATCGTCGGTTTGATTGATACCAACGCCGATCCGGGAGAAGTCGACTTTCCGATTCCGTCAAACGACGACGCCATGCGGGCCATCGGCCTTTTCTGCAAAATGGTCGCCGACGCGTGTCTGGAGGGCAAAGCCAGTTTTCTCGAAGGTCAGGAAGTCGCACCACCCAAGGAAAGCGACCCGAAGACCAAACCTGCAGGTGGCGGCCAGGAAAACGCAGCCTGATTTTTGAAACACAAATCGATTCATTACACCGGCCCCGTGGCGGACGTTTATCCGCGGGGTATCGGCCGGTGAAATCAAGGTTCCCCGAACCGTCGGGGCAATTGGAGGAATTATGGAAATCACAGCGGCAATGGTAAAAGTACTGAGGGAACGCACCGGCGCTGGGCTCATGGATTGCAAAAAAGCCCTGTCGGAGAGCGAAGGCGACGGCGAAAAAGCGATCGAATATCTCCGTGTGAAGGGAATGTCCAAGGCCGCCAAAAAGGCCGGCCGGGCCACGGCAGAGGGCCTGGTACTGTCCTACATTCACCCGGGCAGCAAAATCGGTGTTCTGCTCGAGATCAACTGTGAAACAGATTTCGTGGCCCGCACCGACCAGTTTCAGGAATTCGCCCACAATGTGGCAATGCAGGTTGCCGCCGCGGCGCCGGTCGCCGTATCCCGCGAAGATATCTCTCAGGACCTCATCGCAAAAGAACGCGAGTTGTTCCGCGAGCAGGCGCTGGAAGAGGGAAAACCGGAAAAAGTAGTTGAAAAAATAGTCGACGGACGGATCGAGAAGTTCTACGCTGAGAACACGCTTCTGGATCAGGTCTATATCAAGGACAACGACAAAAAGGTCGTCGATCTGGTCAAGGAGGCGATTGCGTCGCTGGGCGAAAACATCAAGATCGCCCGGTTCTCCCGGTTCCAACTCGGTCAGTAGGGAGGTACGTTCTGTCCGGTTTACGGTTCAAGAGAATTCTGCTGAAGTTCAGCGGAGAAATCCTGGGAACGGATGGCGGCGGGGGCATCGATTTCAACAAGTTGATGGGGTTCTCCCGCGAAATTGCTGAAGTCAAGGCGCTCGGCATCGAGATCGGCCTGGTGATCGGCGGCGGCAACATTCTCCGGGGCAGCAGTACCACCGAGAGTGGTATGGATCGTGTCAGCG
>CAYUDF010000903.1:0-1720 GCA_964443465.1 uncultured bacterium | reverse complement strand
ATCACCATTTCAAACGTATTGTTTTCGCCGAGCACGTTCTCGCCGAATTTCAAAGACAGTACAGACAGACGCTCGTTGATCTTTTTGAATTTCTCTTTTTTGTCAGCTTCCAGATTGGCCCCGCCGCGCACAAAACCCTTGTAGTACTCATCCAGCAGCTTTTTCTGTTCGACGTTCAGATCCAGCTTGTCCATTTGTGCGTAGACCGCTTTCACTCTTTTGAACAGCCTCTCGTCGAGATTGATTTCATCCTGGTGCGCGGACAGGCGTGGCGCCACGTCACGGGCGATCGCCTGCATATCGGTGTTTGTCATAGACGAGTTCATCGAGAAGAACACATTGGAAACGGCGGAAAGCATCGCGCCGCTCCGGTCCATCGCTTCGATTGTGTTGGCAAAGCTCGGATCCGTTTTCTGCGTGGCAATCGCGTCGATTTCCTGTTTATGCAGCTTCAACGCTTCGTCAAATGCCGGAGTATAGTCCTCGATCTGGATGACGTCGAACGGCGGCACACCAAACGGCGTATCCCACTCGGACATAAACGGATTAGCCGAGTGTTTGGACCCGGTCAGAAGCATCGCGAGCGCAAAGACGCCCAGTATAATGATGTATTTCATAAATCCCGATCCTCCGTGGTAAATGACCTCTCTATCGGACAAACCAATATCAGGGCATAATATCACGGCTAACTGCCAAAAACAATTGGGATTAACGGAACATACGTATGGCGGCACACCAGGCGGGTACACCGGCGATATTTTGTGGTAAAGTGATTTTATGCCGACAAACGTGACACCAGAATACAAGCGGGCCAAGGAAGCGTTTCAGAGCGCCAGCGAGCCGGCGGAACGGCTGACCCACCTGAGGGAAATGTTGCGGACGGTGCCCAAACACAAGGGGACCGAACACCTCCAGGCGGACATCAAATCGCGCATCAAAGAGCTCACCGACGAACTGACCGGCCCCAAAAAAGGCGGGGCGCGGACCGGGCCGGTGACCACCGTCCGGCCTGACGGCGCGGCACAGATAGCCCTGGTCGGACCGCCCAACTCGGGAAAATCCAGCCTTCACGCACGGCTGACCGGATCGCACGCAGAAGTGGGCCCGTACCCGCTCACCACGCACGCGCCCATGCCCGGAATGCTCCCCTACGAAGATATTCACTTTCAGCTCATCGACCTGCCCCCGATATCAACCACGTTTATGGAACCGTGGATGTACAACGCGCTGCAACCGGCCCACGCCGTCCTGCTGGTCGTTGATCTGAATACTCCCGGATGTACCGAAAACCTCGCCGCCATCCGCGATTTTCTCGACCAGAAACGGGTGACGTTAAGTGATGAATGGCCCCAACGGCTGGACCCCTCACTGCTCGTTCCCGCGGCCGGCACGGAACAGCGACCCGCTGACGAAGAAGACGAGGAAGAAGATCCGTTTCGTTTATTTCTGCCCACACTGCTGGTGTCCAACAAACACGACATCAAATATGACCCCGAAGAGATCAACATCCTCAAAGAACTGGTGGGCGTGTCGTATCCCGCCATATCCGTCTCGGCGACCACAGGTCAAGGCCTCGATACCATTGGCCGGCTTTTGTTCGAAGGATTAAAGATCGTCCGGGTGTACACCAAGATTCCGGGCAATCCGCCGGAGGACAACAAGCCATACACCGTATTCACCGGCGATACGGTGGTGGACGTGGCCCGGCTGGTCCACCGTG
>CAYUDF010000902.1:0-1721 GCA_964443465.1 uncultured bacterium | reverse complement strand
TTCCCAATTGAATCGGTTGTTCCGGATTCTGACGGGAAATACCGTTTCGTGTATTACGCCAGAAGAACGTCGGTCCAACGCTTACTCGGTCAACTCACGCAGGTGAGCTACACGGTTGATCGCCAATCGGTCCAAGTCACGGCACGAGACGAATCCAGCGCGCGCGAGCAACTCAAGAAACTACAGGATTCCGACACATTGGCTACCGGTGTATTTGTGATTCGTGGGCGCGTCGTGGACAAGAATGGCGATCCTCTTGCTGGGGCTACTATTGATCTGATGGGATCCTACGTCTTTATTAACCATTTCCAAACCCGCGAAGACGGTACGTTCACGATGCCGCTGACAGATGGACGGTCAAATGCTCCCGCTGGCAGCGGATACTACTTGCGCATACGTCCCAAAGAGGAAACCGCAGACAACCACGTTCGTTGGAATACAAGATCTTTCTCGCTCAACTCCAGCCGGCCAGAGATGGCCAGCCAAATTGTTGTTCCAAGATAGTGCTCGCTCACCGCTCTTACTTCCGTCTCAAATCAAAACAACGCAACAGAACCAACGGATGCAGCCGAGCCGTAAATAGCGTGCCGGTTTGCTTGCAAGTCAACTCACGGCCGGCTGATGCGAAACGTTAGCCCAAACGTTGGCCGCTGTCTCATCAAACCACCGGTTTTGACACGCCGAACCCCCAACTTCTTCCTCTGCATCCTCGCTCTGGGCGTAGTCGGTGGATGTCGGAAGTGGGGCGGGTGAGCGAAGCGGCGGTGCCAAACGCTCGCAGCAGCGGCCCGTCACGACGCCCCAGAGGCCAGTGTGCGGGCGAGGCGGAGCGGTGTGTCTTCAGCTCTGCTGTACGGAAGCGGTCCGCAGGCGGCGTCCTGGTGCATCCTGCGCGACGCCACCGCCCTGAACGAGCGTCCAGCCGGATCGGGTTCGCGCCGGCGATGGAGCCCACGGTTGCTTTGCCGTCCGGCTGAGGTGGTCGGATCATCTTGCCATCTGCCAGGAATTCTGTTGACTCCCGCTGGCAACGTGTTAGGCTGATAGTCGTGCTGAGTTCGGACCTGAAGGTGAAACACTCAGGGAAAGCAACATGAAGCGTACGCCAAAAACACCGATCATACTGACTGCCACAATCTTGAGCATTTTATCCCCGGTTTGCCTGCAAGCTGATGTCATGCACCCTCTTGAAGGCTTGGATCCACAAACGGATGGAATGAATGTAGAATCGGCATCTCCCGATTGGTTTCGAGGGTGGGAGTTCAAAGTCAAGGCCGATAATCTACTGGTGACTGAGTTGGGGTTACGCATGCCGGTTGCGGGAGAAAACGTAGTCATCGAGTTGTGGGACGATGCGACACAATCGCTCTTGGCGTCCACCAGTTCGATTTTCACCCAACAGAATGCCTGGCAGTACGAGATACTCAGTTCTTCTGTGATGTTGACCAACGGAGGCCTTTACACTGTCGGGGTTTTTGCTGAAAGTGACGCAAGTTTCTGGTGGCAGGACTTTCCGGAACCTTCGCCGTATAAACCGACTGGCGACATTGAATACCAGACTATGCGGTTTCACAACGAATCCACTTCACAGTTTCCTGCACTCACTTTTGATCTTTCGCAATACGGGATACCTGATATTGGATACCGAGTAGTTCCGGAACCATCCACCCTCCTCCTCGCCCTCGTCGCCCTGGGCGTGGTCGGCGGATGGCGGAAGTGGG
>CAYUDF010000901.1:0-1722 GCA_964443465.1 uncultured bacterium | reverse complement strand
TTCATCGTCATGTCGTACATAGACGGTGTGACGTTACGCGACAAAGTGTTGTCCAGCCCGATCGGTGTTGACGAAGCGCTGAGAGTTATTCTGCAACTGGGGCAGGGGCTGGAACAGGCGCACACCAAAGGGTTGATTCATCGCGACATCAAAAGCGCCAACGTCATGGTCGACGACCAGGGACGCGCTTACATCATGGATTTCGGTCTGGCCCGTCGCCATGACCAGGTCAAACCGGACGACCTGTTGTCTTCGGGCGGAACGTCCGCCTACATGTCACCCGAACAGGCCAGCGGACGGGGAGTGGACCAGCGTACCGATATCTGGTCGCTCGGCGTTGTCCTGTACGAAATGCTGGCGGGTGAACTGCCGTTCCGTGGGGACTACGAACAGGCGGTCCGTTACTCGATCGTCAACGAAGACCCGAAACCCCTCGACATGTTGCGTCCCAGTGTGCCCGACGAAGTCAAAGCGGTCATCGACAAGTGCATGGAGAAGAATCCCGACGACCGCTATCAGACGGTTACCGACCTGGTCACCGAATTAAAACTGGTGATCGATAACCGGCGCCGCGGGCAACGCCCCGCCGGCCAGACGGCCAAAAAGCAGCGCGCGATTTCAATTCCGATTGCGGCACTGGTGGTCATCATAGTTTCTTTTCTGGCGTACGATCTGTTCGTCAGCAAAAAAGCGGAAAGCGACGTGCGTATTCCGATTGCTGTGATTGATTTTAACAACGAAACCGACGATCCGGCGCTGGACGGCCTGTCCGGTATGTTGATTACGTCGTTGGAGCAGTCGCGGCGACTGTCGGTCATGACGCGGACGCGGATGTTTGACGAACTGAAGATAATGGGCCGCGAGGAAGTCGATCGCATCGACGAATCACTCGGTCAGGAGTTGTGCCGGCAGGCCGGGGTGGGCGCACTTGTAATTCCGACGATTCACAGGTTTGGCAACAAGTACACCATCGACCTGAAGGTGCTGGATACAAGGCGCAACGAATACATTTTTACGACAAAGGAAGAAGGGCAGGGAGAAGAGAGCATTCCCGGCATGATCGACGAGATCGCAAAAAGAATCCGTATCGATCTCCAGGAAGAAACGAGGGAAGTCGAGCAGAACACGCAGAGCGTCGCCGATATGACGACCGTGTCTCTGGACGCGTACAAACACTATTTCGAAGGCGAGAGGTTGTTGAACTCCCTCGATTTCAAGGGGGCGACAAACGAATTCGAACAAGCGGTGAAACTGGACTCAACATTTGCCCTGGCTCACTACCGGTTGGCGTATACATTCTGGTGGTCACAACACCAGTTGGAAGCGGCGGAAGACCACGTCCACAGGGCGATGGCGATGATCAACCGGATACCGCAAAAAGAGCAACTGCTGGTCAAGGCGCTGAACGCCAGTCTCGAAGACGGCTTCAGCGCCCAGATGCCGTATCTACGCGAGATGCAGGTGTTGTATCCGGACGACAAGGAGATGCTGTTCGGGATCGGGGACATCTCGTTTCACGTAAACGAGTATGATACTGCGCAGGTGTATTTCGAGAGAGTGCTCGAACTGGACCCGCATTTCGAGAGAGCCCTCCAGCACCTCACGTGGACCTACCTGCGGACCGAACAGGCCCAGGCGGGATATGACCTGGCCGTGCAGTGGACAAACCAGGCGCAATCGGCGGAATCTTATCAGTACATGGGGTCCGCGGCGTTTATGCTG
>CAYUDF010000900.1:0-1724 GCA_964443465.1 uncultured bacterium | reverse complement strand
CAGCCGGCCGCTTGTCGGCAATTCCGTCAAGCCCGACCATCCGCAGCTTCTGTTCACAGATTCCGCTGACTTCGCCGGGGCTCTTACCCGTGTGCTCACGAAGCGCCAGACCGACGTTCTCGCCAACGGACATCGAATCAAAAAGCGCCGCGCCCTGAAAAACCATACCAAAGCGCATTCGCATCTCGAAGAGCTTTTTACGGCGAAAGTGGGTGGTGTCCTCGCCGTCGACGTAAACGTGTCCCCTGTCCGGCGTGATCAGCCCCACGAGGTGTTTGAGCAGGACACTCTTCCCGCATCCGCTCTGCCCCATGATCACCAGCGTCTCGCCGGGGTTGACGATGAGGTCAACTCCCTTGAGAACGCGTTTGAGGGCGAAGCGCTTGTGAATGTTTCTGCAGGCGATGTGAATCAAAGTCCTGTTTCCACCTCTGTCGGCGGGTCCGCGCCGTTACGGTTCCTTGTAGAAAATGATCCGGAACAACACCGTCGCCAGAAAGTAGTTGGTCATCAGAACCAGGATACAACTGGATACAACGGCGTGCATGGTGGACCGGCCCACTCCCTGCGCACCGCCGTGGGTGCGAAATCCGTTAAAACACCCCATGACGGCAATGATGCCGCCGAAAGCGACGGCCTTAATCAATCCGCTGAAAACATCATTCGTTGAGAAAAACAGGCGCAGTCCATCGGTAAACGTCGCGTAGCTGACGCCGATGGTAATGTTGGAGACCACCATTCCGCCCAGGATCGCCAGGAGGTCGGAAAACGTCACCAGCACCGGCATCATTACAACACACGCGACAAACCGGGGAAGCACAAGGTAACGCACCGGATCGATTGCGAGCATCTCCATCGCGTCGATCTGTTCGGTGACCTGCATGGTACCCAGCTCGGCTGCGATGGACGCGCTGACGCGTCCACCCACTACCAGCGCGGTGAGTACCGGCCCCAGTTCGAGTATCACCGACTTACCCACGACGGTACCGAGAAACACCATCGGCACGTAGTCCTGGAACTGGTAGGCGGCCTGGACGGCGGCAACGGCACCCACGAATAACGAGGTGACCAGCACCAGCGGGATCGATCCGATCCCGATCTGATCCATCTGGATGAAGGTCTGGCGGGCGGTGCGCGGCAGCTCCCCGAACTTGAAGACAACCCTCCCGACCAGAATAGAAATTCCGCCGACATCCTGAAGGAAGTTCAGGATGATGATACCGACAGATCTGAAGGCGCCTACCACGGCTTATTAGAACTCGTCGTCTGGAATTGGTGAAAGGTTATCAAACCGCGTGTATTCCTTCAGGAACGCGAGCTTGACCGTTCCCGTAGGACCGTTACGCTGTTTGCCGATGATCAGCTCGGCCGTACCGACATTCTCTGATTCTTCCCCCTCGTACACTTCCGGCCGGTACAGAAACAAAACCATATCTGCGTCTTGCTCGATGGAATTATGAGCAATTATGTTGTTGGCAACAAAATTGTGTGGGCCGGGAACTGTTAGGTCATACACCTCGTCTTTTCCGACATATTCGACAGAAATAATGTTGTCCCAATGAACTTCGCTATCCGTAACACTTTGAAGAGGGGTTGCAAGATGTTCACCGGCTTTCAGTTCATCGAGACGCTTCCATCCGTCGATTGTCAGAAATCGGTGGTTTACCGTCGCTTTGATTTGTCGACCGAGTTGTGTTTTGAGTTCATAGACGGGTTTGACCCCC
>CAYUDF010000899.1:0-1725 GCA_964443465.1 uncultured bacterium | reverse complement strand
ACGGGAAACAAACGAAACGAATCCATCAACGCTTTCAGCACGAAATAGTGGCCGCTGATCGCCAGAAAGAGCAGGATCGCCAGCGTGCCCTGGAACTTGCTGATGATGGATACCTGTGCCCCCGTCTGCGGATCGAGAATACCGGCGATGGCAAATCCCATCTGCATCCCGGCCAGTTCGCCGGCGTATTCGACACCCCAGAAGACAAACGACGCCACCCCACCGAGGATCAGCCCGATAAACACCTCGCGTGCGGCCAGAAGCACCAGTGACAGATCGGAAGCCACCACGATGCCGGCCGGCCCGGTATTCCACACAGAGATCAGAAGTGACAACACCACGGCAAACAGGATCTTGATCTGGGCCGGCACGTTGCGCCTGCCGAACACGGGCATCACACCAATCACGGTAGCCGTGCGGGCCAGCACCAGCAGGAATTCGTACAGGACGTCCATTTTAATAGTAAGATCCATATCAGAAACCGCTGATCATTCCGATCTGGTTGGTTGTGTAATTAACAAGAATCCTGATGATCCACGGCAGAAAAATTACTACCGCGAGTGCGACCCCAACGATTTTGGGAACAAACGTAAGTGTCAATTCGTTTACCTGCGTTACCGCCTGGAGAATACTGACCACCACACCGATCAGCAGCCCGGCGCCCAGCATCGGCGCGGCAACGAGCAGCATGGTATAGAGCGAATTTCTTCCAATATCTACAACCAGTTCGGGTGTCATATTTTTCTCCTCCGGTCCACAGGAACCGGCCCGACGGGATTTATCCGCCGTTAAAACGACATCAACAGCGACTGGACCACCAGGTTCCAGCCGTCTACGAGCACAAACAACAAAATCTTGAATGGGAGAGAGATCATAACCGGCGGCAACATCAACATACCCATCGACATGAGTACACTCGCCACCACCATGTCGATGATCACAAACGGGATATAGATGACAAATCCCATAATGAACGCCGTTTTAAGCTCGCTCAAAACAAAGCTGGGAATAACAATCTCCATCCCTAGATCCTCCGGTGTCTCCGGTTTCTCCCGGCGGAGTATCTTGATAAACATCGAGATATCTTTTTCGCGCGTCTGCCCGAGCATAAAAGCTTTCAGCGGCACCTTGGCGCGTTCGTAAGCAATCTTTTGTGAAATTTCGTCGGCCAGGTACGGCTGGAGCGCTTCCTCGTTTACGGTGTTGAGTACGGGCATCATCACAACCAGGGTGAGAAACAACGCCAGTCCGATGAGCAACTGACTGGGCGGCATCTGCTGCGTACCCAGTGCGTGACGAAGAAACGACATAACGACGACAATCCTGGTGAACGACGTCACCATGATCAGGATCGCCGGCGCCAGCGACAGCACCGTCATGATCAACAGGATCTCAACGGCAAACGAGGAATTGCCGTCGGCGCCGTTGGGCGTAAGCGACAGGGTAAATCCCGGGTCTCCGTTGGCGCCCGCTGTGGTCTGTCCACCGGACGAGGCGGAGCCGTCGGTCTGCGCGAATCCCGGACCGGCCCAGCACAACACAACGAGGCAAACCACCGCGATCGCCGTAATAAGAGGCGCGTTTCCAAATGCCTGACGAGTTTTCATGTTGAACCCAAAGGGCAAGCGATGTGCCACAGGGGGGGAGGTAATACCTTCCAGGCACTCCGGGCGAAAAATGTTAGTTATTATTTATCAGTCAGTTACGGGGCTTAAAAAGAGGAAA
>CAYUDF010000898.1:0-1726 GCA_964443465.1 uncultured bacterium | reverse complement strand
TCGGTAAAAGTAAACACCCGACGCCGCTTCCCTTCCGACGCTGTCCTTGCCATTCCAGCTAATACTCTTGTGACCTGCTGACATATCCGTATCGACGAGCATGCGTACCAGCCGACCCGATACATCAAAGATAGCCAGTCTTACACTCGCCCGCTCCGGCAGGTCGAACGCGATCGTGGTCGTCGGGTTGAAAGGGTTTGGTACGTTCTGGTGTAGTGCGAATGAGTGTGGTAGCACCCGCTCTATCACTCCAGTGGCCGTCCCCGTTCCTGACGCTTCGCTTTCGTTGCCTGAGATGTCAACAGCGGTAATCTTGTAGTGCACTTCCCCACCGCCGTGATTGGGGTCCTGCCATTCGGCGCCCACGGTCTCGTCGACGAGATTCTCCGGAGCCGGCACAAAATTGGGATCGCTCGAACGGTAAACACGGAAACAATTGAAGTCTGAGTCCGGACATGGATCCCACGAGAGCTGGTTCCCGCTGCCCGTATTGTAGGCAACGGCGAGCCCCGTTGGAACGTGCGGTGAGAGGTTATCCACCGAATATCCACTGTCCGGCTCCGAATCAAAGTATACCCACGGTGTGTCGGTTTTTGCGCTGACAAAAAATGTCGAATGGTACATGCCGTCGACCACCGACGAGTCGGCTAGTGTGGGCACGACGACCCAGTATCGGTCCTCCTGTCGTGCGGGGACTGTGACCAGATAATCCCAGTCACCGGGAGGATATATGGCTGGTCCACCGTCGGAATCGACACGCGATGCGGTCAGGCCGTAATCGACTTTCCTGTAGATCGAGTATCCTGTTATGGGCGTGGGACTCGCCGGAAAGTCCAATCCACTCCGCGTCCAGGATACCCTCGCTTGTTTGCCCTGATCATTCGGGACATCCACGACGGAATCGATTTCGGCGAATTGAAACAGCCACTCGATCTCGAGTGCCGTGCAAGTGGGATTAACCGCTGGTTGTGTGGGTGAAAACACGTGCGTGGATCGCCAGAGCAACTCGCTACCCGGATCGGAGACAAACATCCACGTACCGTCGGGAATCACCGATTGCCAATGGGCACCGTCATCGGCACTCAATTCCCATTGTACGGCGCCCATCTGAGTCGACGATACTTTCGCACCCGCAATGTTCCCGGCACCGGAGTCTACGCGGAGTGAACGTGCCTGGTTGGCGCTCAGTAGCATCGATCGTTCGAAAACTTGAATCACCTGGAGGCCCGAGTAGTTGTCCGCCAGATAGGCATAGTTGCCTGCGACGGTGACGTGCAGGGCGGTGCCGGGACTATCGTAGCTGTCTGCCAGCACGGGGTTTGTGGGATCACTGATATCGATGACCAGGAGTCCGCTCGTCCTGTCTGGAATAAACGCATAGTCACCGGCCACGGCGACTTTGGTTGCTCTGTCCGGTGTATCGTAGTTTCCCGCGGTTACGAGGTTGGTGGGATCGCTGATATCGATTACCGTCAAACCAGCAGATCCACTCGCCACATACGCGTGATCGCCGGCGATGGCGACACCATAGCCTTGCCCGTTGATGGGTTGATTGTCCACGTACGTGGGGTGGTCGGATCGCTGATATCGGCCACTGCGAGACTGGATATCGAGGTTGCCATGTAGGCGCGATCTCCCGCGATCGCAACATCGTAGATGGGCCCTCCCGCGGAGTAGTTTGCCGAAGACGACAGGCTGGTCGGATCGCTGATATCGACCACCTCGA
>CAYUDF010000897.1:0-1727 GCA_964443465.1 uncultured bacterium | reverse complement strand
GTCACTTCGTTCTTGGTCCACACCTTGATCACGATGTCGGCGCCGATGTTTTCGATATCGACAACCAGTCTTCCAGTGCTACCCACGTCGAACGACTTGGTGATGGTCTCGCAGATCGCGTCGGTACCCGCCGCCAGGGCAAACACCATCAAGGCCGCGAATATCATCCATTTTGCTGTTTTCATCGAACCTACCTCCTGCCTGAGTCCAGAATGTCGAAATATGCTGATTCAGAATTTTTTCCTTCGAGAATACTCGCCGTCAGATAATCCATAGCGGCCACGCGAAGTCCGGCGTTTTCGTCGTGGTCGAGTACAAACATTAAAGTCTCTTTGATCTCCGCGTCGAACGGCAGCCGTTGCAGGGCCAGAAATGCCTGGCGCCGCACACCGGCGTTGGGATCGGAAACGAGCGCGCCGATCAACGCCTGCTTGACTTCTTTGGCCGGCGTGGCGCCCCCGGTCGACTCGAGAATGTTGATCGCCTGGAGCCTCAAACCGGGATTGTCTCCGGTGAGAATCGCGTGGGCGAGCAGCTTGCGCACGCGTTCGTCATCCATGCCCGCCTTGATGCGCATGGGGCGGATCTCGTCGTACTGCATCTCGATCTCGCCGCTGGCCGCGTCGGTGTTCATAAAATGTACGTTGGATACGTCTGTAAAAATCTCTTCGCCGGGCGGCAGGTCACCGCTCGCCAGCAGGTCGCCACCCGCGGAAGTTTTGGTATGGGACGGCGTCGAGACGGGTTGGGCGCCGCCAAATACCAGGTAACCGCCGAAAAATCCGATAACGAGCACGGCCGCCCCGGCCATCGCCACGCGGTACCCGAAAAATCTGCCGCTGGTGTTGTTCTCCGCGCGCCGGCGGCCCGCGCCAAACCAGCGAGCCAGAAACGATTCCCGCGGGGCGGGTTCGCTTGGTACGGTATCCGCTGATTGCTGCTCCCACAACTCGGCATTCAGGCGCTGGCGCGCAGAGATCAACTGTTCGTCGGTCGGTTCACCCACGCCGCTGGCGCTGATGGACTCGAGCATCCGGACGAGCTCGTTGTGCTCGGTGCGGCATTCGTTGCACGACTGGATGTGCGTGGCCAGAAGCGCCTGCTTGTCCTTGTCCAGTTCGCCGTACACCGACAGCTGTAACCATTCTGTATAAAGTTCGTGATCCATTTTATCTACCTTTGTTATCCGGCGGTTGGCCGGAGTTGCGCGCGAAGTTTCCGCGTCGCCAGAAACAAATACTTTTTCACGGTGCCCTCTGCACAGCTCATCATGTCGGCGATCTCCGTGATCTTGCGCTGCTCAAAATGTTTGAGGACAAACACCAGCCGCTGCTGGTCGGGCAGTGTCGCCACCGCGTCCTTCACCCGGTCGGTAAACTCAACGTGCTGGTACAGCTGGTCGGGCCTTTGACCGGCGGCGTTGGCCGCGGCGATCGGGATGACCTGGCCATTTTCGGCGATGTCATCGAGGGACGTTTGCTGCACCCTTCGGCTCTTCTTCTGGTAGCTGAGACACACGTTGGTTACCACCCTGTACAGCCAGGTTGAAAACTGGCTCTGAAATTTGAACCCGGCCAATCCCTTGTAGACCTTGATAAACACTTCCTGGTAGATATCCTGGGCATCCTCCGTGTTTCGCGTGAAGCGATTGGCGATGCCCAGTACCATCCGGTCATACCTGCGCACAAGTTGTTCAAATGCACGGGTTTCGCCGTTTTGGGCTCTTG
>CAYUDF010000896.1:0-1736 GCA_964443465.1 uncultured bacterium | reverse complement strand
TGTGTTTTCCGGTTCGAGCGCAATACCCTTTTCCAGCCAGTATTTCACCTGCGTGCTCTGACCGAGTTCCTCCTCGATCCGCGACATCGCATCTATCGCCTTGATATTGTCCGGCTGTGTTTTCAGGGCTACCCTGTAGTGATGGGCCGCTTCTTCATAGTTTTTCGCGGCCTTTTCGAACGCCCCGAACTGCATCCTCACCTCGGCGTCGTCCTCCACTTCCAGGATCTGCTGAAAGCATTCCCGGGTCAGTTCCGGCTCATTCATCTTGCGGCAGTTATACGCCTTGCGCAGGAGAATGTCCTTTGCATCGGCGCCGAACTCGATGGCCCTGTCGTACGCATCGTTTGAAAGCGCAAACTTGCCATTGAGGCTTCTCGTGTAACCCAGCATCATCCACCCGTCCAACATATCGGGCGAGGCGGTTGTTACTTCTTCCGCGATCTGCTCTGCGCGTTCGTAGTCTTTGGCTTCGATGAGATTCTGAATCGTGTTGAGCATCACATCCGACTTGGTGGCAAAAACCTTGTCACCGCCAGAAGTCGGCTGGTCGCTGTAATCACCGTACATGTCCGGGGAGCTCAAGACCTGTGGGCTGAGCAGTACGCAGATTACCCCTGTCAACACGAGAATGCGAGATGTCATAGTCCGTCCTCAGAGTCGATATGCTAGATCAATTCCCGTGCCAGAATTAAGTATTTGACCGAGTTATGGACACTGACGCGCGATAGGGGGTACGCATCAAATGTGGGGTACACTTCTAAGTAATTCATTTGCAGTCGTATTGTCAAGAATTTCTTCGCCGGAAACGGACCCGGAAGGCCGTTAATCAGACTCCTGTCGGACTACGTAACCTGTTAAAAAATATTATTTTGTGTCAACTTTCTTTCCGTTTTCACGCCGACTGTGACATCCGCGTTTACAGCAATGATCCCCTGTCGCAAAACCGTCTTGAAAACCGGGAATATTCTGCCCCGGTTTGCCGCTTCTGTACCTCTAAGCAACTATCATTAAAGAATATATCGAGATATCCGATACCTAAACCTGGATTCATAAGGACGAAAAGCGGCAGAGGAGGCCCATGCGCTCGAAACCAACCCGGGTATGCCTGTTAATTCCCAGCTACTTCCCACTCGTGGGTGGCGCCGAACTCCAGCTCAGTGGATTGCTGAAGGGGATCGACCGGGACCGCTACGCGCCGTTTGTGTTGACCCGTCAACTGCCGGGTACCCGGGCCATCGACATGGACAACGGCACCCCTGTTTTCCGGAGACCGGCGCCGATCCGACCGGCCACTTTCGTCCTGTCGGCGCTCAAGTATCTGCTCAAACGACGCGAAGAGTTTGACGTGATTCACGTCTTTTCATTTGATTCGCCCGCGCTGGTCGGGGCAATCATCAAATATCTGTTCCCGGAGAAAAAATATATCCAGCGTATCCCTCGATTCGGGAAAGGATCTGCGTTCCAGCGGCTGCAATCCAGCCGGACGGGACGGGCCCGCCTGCGGTTCATATTAAAACAGGCCGACGCTGTGATCCCATTGTGTCCCGAAGCGACCCGGGCGCTGGCCGACCTGGAATTCCCCCAGGAAAAAATTGCGCAGATCCCCAACGGCGTGGACATCGACCTATTTTCGCCGGCCGATCCCGGCGAAAAACGGATTCTGAAGGTGTCGTTCGGTATTCCGGAAGACGCGTTCACGGCGATTGTTGTCGCTCGCCTGATCCCGCGGAAGA
>CAYUDF010000895.1:0-1736 GCA_964443465.1 uncultured bacterium | reverse complement strand
GCAGGCTGCGCGCGGCGGGGCGCCCCCATCGGCGCCACCCACGACGGGCTAGACGCAGAAGTCGCCGTGGACGTCGCCCCGGACCTTCGGTTGTAGAGACAGGAAGTCCGAGGCGTGCGGTTACGCGGGTCGAGAGGACCCTTGATCGGCGAGCAATAATAAGAGGGGCCAACGCGAGCCGAAATCACGGAGGCGACCCGTCATGGCTGGTCGTGCTACGTTTGAGGGGGCCGCAGGGAAGCCGTGCCCGGGTCGTGCCGCGTATCCGCACGGCCAGAACCACGAGACCCGCGACTGGCTAATATTCTTGAGATGTCGTAGTGCAGCACCGGAGGAAAAAAGGAAAAAGAGAATGTACGTACTCACAAACGAGCAGATGCAGAAGGTGGATGAGGAGACGATTCTCACGACATGTCCGGGGATCGAGCTCATGGAGCGCGCCGGTAAAAACGTAGCGTTATTCATCCTGAAAAAATTCGAGTCCGAACCCCGCAAAGCCGTGATCTTCGTGGGGCCAGGAAACAACGGAGGCGACGGCCTGGTGATCGCCCGCTACCTGTGCGAAGCCGGCTGGACGTGTTCCGTACACCTTCTGAAGAACCCCGAGAAGTTCACGCCCGACGCGTCGAAGAACTACCAGCGGTTTGCCCAAATCCTCAAGACCAACAAAAAAGCCCGTGAGTTTGACGCCGATCGCCCCGACTGGCCCGATCGCGCTGTTGAGGACACCGAAGACGCCGACGTCATCGTCGATTCCATTTTTGGTACCGGTATAACCGGTGCGCCGCGCGGCAAGGCGCTGGAGATGATTGAGCTGATCAACACCCTCGAAGTACCCGTGGTCGCCGTGGATATCCCTTCCGGTGTCAACGGCACCACCGGGGAGGCAGGCGGCGATGCCGTTGTTGCAGATACAACCGTAACCATCGGCGCACCCAAGCTGGGGCTGATGTTTCATCCCGGCAAATCACTCGCCGGTGAAGTGACGGTGATAGACATCGGGTTTCCCGATGAAATAATTGAAAAACACGCCAGCAACATATGGTTGCTCGACGATATCGAAGCAGCGTTCGGACTGCCGTTTCGTTCGCCCGACGCGCACAAGTTCAATACAGGCACATTACTGCTCATAGCGGGAAGCGACCAGTACCGGGGCGCGGCTCTACTCGCCGGTGAAGCGGCTCTCCGCATTGGGTGTGGAATGGTATACATCGGCGTGCCCGCATCCATACGTCCACAGATCGACGTAGCGTTAAAAGAGGCAATCACGATCCCGTTGCCGGAGACACCCGAGGGTACCGTATCGGCCGGCGCCGCTGAGGTGCTGGCGCCTTATCTCGAACGGGCCGATGCGCTGGCGATCGGACCCGGTATGGGGCGGCACGATGAAACAGATCGGTTCATCCGTGATTTCGTAGCGGGTTGTGGTAAACCCGCCGTCGTGGATGCCGACGCTATCACGGCTTTTGCCGGACAAGCCGAACTGCTGAAGGAAGTCGGTTCCCGGCTGGTTTTTACGCCGCATACCGGAGAACTGAAAAGGATGCTCGATATCGAAATCCCCGAATCACCGCCGGAACGTGTGGCGGTCACAGGTGAGTTAGCTGAAAAGCTGGGTGTCACGCTGCTGCACAAGGGCTCGCCCACACTGATTGCGTCGCCGGGGGAAGGACAATTTATCAATTCCAGCGGCAACTCCGCCCTGGCCACCGGGGGCACCGGTGACGTCCTCACCG
>CAYUDF010000894.1:0-1740 GCA_964443465.1 uncultured bacterium | reverse complement strand
CGTCCGCCGATCCCCTCTGTTTTTGCTCAACCTTCAGTTTTTCCTGCCGATAACCTTGTAGAACGTTTTTTCCCATTTAATCTGTCTCTTCCGGGGGGAAGGCGAGATGGCAAAATCAATAACATGGCCGATACGCGGCGCCAGGGCTGTTGCACACTGGGCCCATAATCTAACCAGTGACAATGAGTTCTGGCTTCGGTGGGTCCGCGGCATTGCCGCTGTGGCCGTATTCTTCCAGCCGGTGGCGTGGGTATTTTTTCAGCTGGCGATGCCCGAACGCGTCACATTTATCGACAAGCAGTTACACAAACAACCGCGCGGTTTCGTCGACAACGGCCTTTTTTCGGTGGGGGAACTGTTCCTCGTCCTCGGCCTGTTTACCAGCCTGATCGGGCTGCTGTTGTTCTGGGCGATCCGTTCCGACAATCGGACACACGTCGGCTGGGTTCTGGGATTTACCGCCGCCGCCAGCTTCATCGGTCTTTTGATAAGCAGCCTCTCCTAACTTGTTCTTCCGCGGAACTCGTGATAGTCTTCGTTTTTCCAAGTTATGAAGACTTACACGACGGCATGCCCACGAAACTGTTACAGCACCTGCGCGTTCGAGGTTTCAATCGAGGACGGGCGGTTGCGGCGTATCACACCCAACGCGACCAACCAGGCGACGGCCGGGGGCGCCTGCCTCAAGGGCCTCAGTTATATTGAACGCGTCCATTCTCCCGACAGAATAGTTCACCCCATGCGCCGGAATCCTGCCTCGGGCAATTTTGACCGCATTTCGTGGGACGAAGCGCTGGACTCAATCGCGTCCGAGTTGATTCGTATTCGTGACTCCTTCGGACCGCAAAGCCTGCTCTACTATTCAGCCAGCGGCACCAAGGGTCTGCTGAATGATGTCGGGGCTTCGTTCTGGGGGATGTACGGCGGTTACACAACTACGTACGGGGATCTGTGCTGGCCGGCCGGCCTCGAAGCCACTCGCCTCACACTGGGGGAGAACAAACACAATGCCCCCTGGGATCTGTCGAACGCGGGGTTGATCGTTTTCTGGGGTAAAAACGCTGCGGAAACAAATCTGCACCAGATGGAATATGTTGAGACCGCACTGGCCAGGGGCGCCCGTGTGGTGGTTGTGGATCCCCGCAGGACGGAGACATCGGAAAACGCCGCTCTTCTGGTTCAACCGAGGCCGGGAACGGACGGCGCCATCGCCCTTGCGGTGGCGGGCCTGCTGATCCGCGAAGGACGGATCGACCACGATTTTATCGAAGCGCACGTCCACGGTTTTGCCGAATTCGCCGATCTGGCCGCCACATGGAGCCCGGAGCGAGCCTCAACCGTGTCCGACGTTCCCGTCAATTATATATACCGTCTCGCCGAAGAGTTTGGCACCGACAAGCCGGTGACGATCAATACCGGGTTCGGGATGCAGCGTTATACCAACAGCGGCCAGTCGATGCGCGCGATCATCGCGCTGCTCGCCATCACCGGTAATATCGGCAGACCCGGGGCCGGCTGGATCTTCGCGAACCTGCAGAGCCAGATCTTCGCGGATACTAAAGATCCGATCGCTCTTTACCCGCCCGATACACCCGACGGTGTCCGGCGCGTTTCGATTGCGACGGCGCGCCTGGGCCGGGACATGCTCAAACAACAGGATCCTCCGCTTCGCGCAATGTGGGTCGAACGCGGAAACCCGGTGACGCAGAACCCCGAGACCCACACGGTACTGGAGGCCAT
>CAYUDF010000893.1:0-1744 GCA_964443465.1 uncultured bacterium | reverse complement strand
GTTGGCCGAGATCACGTTCCGTTCCGCGTCGTCGCCAACGCCGTCGCCGTCCGTGCCAATCAGATTCCGCTGGGATCCCTGCCAGAGTGCCACGCCCACCCGGGTATTCCCGAGCGCGTTGGCTCCGGTCGCGTCGGTACCGATCAGATTGCCGACGATCAGGTTGGACGTCGCTCCGCCGTATGACGAGATTCCGCTTCGGTCGTTGCCGGAGATGACATTACGCGACGCCGGTGTGGTGCCACCAACCGTGTTGTGATCCGCCGATATATCGATGCCGTAATCGTTCCCCATGGCTGACATCCCCGTAACGTCCGTGCCCAGAAAACAACCCTCGACTACGTTGTTCTTGGAAATTACGCGAATACCGTTGAGGTTGAAGCGATGGATCACCAGCCCTCTCACCCAGATGTTGCCGCTTCCGGAAAGCGTCAAACCCATGGCTGGAGGAATCATGGACGCTTTACCGTCCAGTACGATTTTCAGTACCGCGTCACCCGCGCTGCCCGGGCCCTGTGTATTGGGGGATGCTCCCGGTTGTGAATAACCGTCTATAATAACGGGTTGTGTAATTGACGGAAGCCCGTTGATATCGAGCCCGATGATGTGGGGCCCCGCCCCCGGGATGTTGAACCGTATCGTGTTCGCGTCCGGGCTGGCGTTGGCCTGGTCGATCGCCCATTCGAAGCTTCCGGAGCCGGACGAGTTCGTGTTGATCACCGTAAAAACGATCCCCGTGAGCCACTGACACAACGAAAACTCGGACGTGCTGCCGCGCGAGTTGGTCGCTGTTGCGGTAACGACATGCCCTGGAGGTACGGTCGGGACTACGACGTGATAACTGGCGTCACCCGACGCGTCGGTCGTTACCGTCGTTGAACCGAGATAGACCTCGGCCTCGCCGTAACCGGAGTCGTGACACGCGGATGTCGAAAACAGGTCGATTACACACGTTTCCAGGGGTTCGGTCGCAATGGTTCCGCCCACGGCTCCAGGCGTGCCGACAACGATGTATTCGAGAAAGGGGTAATTCTGCAGGTCGTTGGATCCTTCGTCAGCGTCGAGTGCATCGTTGGGTGTGACGTAATCCGAATTTCTTCGCAGATTGATGCCCAGTTTGCTGTTGTTATAAATCAGATTCTTCCGAAACGTGTTGCCCGTTCCGTCCGAGACGCTGATTCCGACGTCGCAATCAAATATTTCGCAGCTCTGGATAGTGTTGTTGGATGCTTCGGCGCGTCTGAAATCGACACCTACACCGTCAATGAAAGGGACGGGTTCGCCGTAGATACCGCTGATCTCACATCCGTCGATCACGTTGTTTGACCCGTCCACACGGATACCCTGTTCGTAGTTCCGGAGAGCCAGTGCGTAGATTTCGCAGGTGTCGGTGAGCGAGATTGCGCGATCGCCTTCTTCGGCGAACGTTCCCTCGACGACAATCAGCGGTGTCCCCGTGTAGCCAGGCTGCGATCGACCGTCGATAACAGTGGGGTAGTGTGGAGATCCGATTCCAAACGGAGAATTGATGATATGAGGCCCCGGCCCGGGTATGTCGAACAAAATCGCACTGCGAGTAACGAATTCGTTTGCCAGGATGATCGCTTCAAGCAGCGATCCGGGCCCCGTCACATCGGTATTTGTGACATAGATTGTGTCTGTGCCGGAGTAGGACTTGAGACAAATGTTGTCCAGCAGTGGGCCGTGACTGTGGCAACTGCCGCTGCCGTATATTCCGCACCAC
>CAYUDF010000892.1:0-1746 GCA_964443465.1 uncultured bacterium | reverse complement strand
GTTCCGCCGGATAATTCGGTTCCAGCAGCGCCAGCGCTTCCTCCAGCAACTCGCTGCCGCGCTGGTAGTTTCCAGATTCAATTTCATCGATCGCAAGTGCGTTTAATGAACCGGCGACCTGCAGATTGCCCGATGGGCCCAGGACGCGGCTCATTAAAAGCGATTGTTCCAGAAGTTGACGCCGCTCTTCCCCGATGGGCAGCGCCGAAGCCAGGTCACGTTTCGCCGTCGCAACGTCGGGGTGGGCTTCGCCGACCAGCGTGCGTTGCCGCTCGAGCGATTGCCTCAGTAGCGGTCTCGCCGTTTTCGCGCCGTCCACACGAAGGGTGAGAACGGCGTTTCGGTGCAACAACCGGGCGATGTCTGTATTGATTTCCACACCACCGGCGCGGTGGATTTCGAGGGCGTTATTATAGAGAGTCCGGGCCCGTTCGTACCGGCTGCGCGCCTCGTGAATCGCTGCCATCACTTCCCACATCCTGGCCTGCACCTCCGGCTGTCCTTCCAGCCTTGCCACGGCCGCTTCGCCCCGTTCCAGAAATGTGGATACCTGCAGCGTGTCCCCGCCCGGTACAATCTCGGGATTCGAAGACTCAAACAACCCAACCAGCATCCGCACCACCTGTTCCGCTTTTTGCCCTTCCGAACGCGCCCGGTCGCGTTCGGCTGCGATACGGTCCGCCTGGATCGCCGTGACCACCGCAAACCCAATCAACAATACGGCAATTCCACACGTCACAGAAACACCCACCCGATGGCGGCGCACAAACTTCTTCATCCTGTAAGCAACCGTGTCGCGCTGGGCGTGAACCGGCCTGCCGTCCAGGTATCGATCGATGTCCTCCGACAGTTGCAATGCGGAACGGTAGCGCCGTTCGGGTTCCTTGCGTAACGCAGTCAGCACGATGTTATCCAGCTCGCCGCGTAGCGTGCGGCGCAGTTGGTCGAGCCGGGCCCCGCGCTCACCGGCGCGCTGCTCGGGAAGAACAATCCGGTTTTTTCCGGGATCGCTGTCGGTCGTCTCCGACAACGTAAATGACGCACTCGGCCGAACCGGCTCCTGTTCGCAGATCACCCGTTCGACGTCGCTGCTGCTGCGGGTCTTGAAGTTGAGCGGCCGCCGGCCGGTCAGCATTTCATATAACAATACACCGAGCGCGTAAACATCGGTTGCCGTTGTCACAGGTTCACCGCGTATCTGTTCGGGAGCGGCGTGTTCGGGTGTCAGCACACGTTCGTGCGGCCGCGTCAGCGCCGGTGTCGATTCATCGGGATCCGGTTCGAGCAACTTGGCGATTCCAAAATCCAGCAGCTTTACAACTCCGTCGTCCGTGACCAGTATATTGTTTGGCTTGATATCCCTGTGCACCACCAGGTTGGCGTGGGCGTACTGTACAGCTTCGCACACCGTCCGGAACAACAACAGCCGTTCGTATATCGGCAGCTTGTGCTTGTCGCAATAAGCGGTGATGGGCAGACCGTCTACGTATTGCATCACCAGGAACGGACGTCCGTCTTCCATCACACCGCCGTCGAGCAGCGACGCGATGTTGGTGTGGGTCAGCCGCGCCAGTATCTGCCGCTCCTGACCAAAACGCGCGGCTAGTTCGGCTGCCCGGTAACCCGACCGCACCAGCTTGACGGCCACATGTTGCTGGTAGAGATCGTCATCACGTTCAGCGAGATATACGTCTCCCATTCCGCCACGGCCGATCAGTCGTATCAAACGGTAGACACCCACGCGTT
>CAYUDF010000891.1:0-1747 GCA_964443465.1 uncultured bacterium | reverse complement strand
ATTCGCCGCGTTCGTACAACCGTTCGAGAGACGCGAGGTCCACAGCCTCGATCCCGGCGTCGTGGATTCCGGTCAGTCCCTTCGCGTTGCAATGCTGGATCGCCGACAACATCCAGTCGTCCAGTTGTTCCGGAGATGGTTTGGGGATATTGACACTGATCAGTTCGGAGGCGTTGTCGACAAACACGCCCGTCGGTTCGCCGTTTTCGTCGCGAACGATTAGCCCGCCTTCGGGATCCGGCGTGTCCCGGGTGATGCCACACAACTCCATAGCTTTGCCGTTGACCCACGTGGCGTGCCCGTCAACCCGCCGGAGATACACGGGATGAGTCTCCGTGCCCTGCAGGTCCCTGTACGTCGGAAATTCCTTAACCTGCCAGTCGTTCTGGTCCCACCCGCGGCCCTGAATCCACCGCCCCGGCGGCGTTTTTTTCTTCGCGGCCAGGACGACCTGCCGCACTTCCTCCGGCGATGAAGCCGTCTCCAGTTTGAGCTGGGCGATATACTTGCCCAGACCTCTCAGGTGCGCGTGGGCGTCCACCAGTCCGGGTATCATTGTGTTCCCGGCGAGATCAACGACACGGGTATTCTCACCGGTCAGTTTCTTTGTGCCGGCATAGACACCCGCATACACAATCCGCCCGCCTTTCACCGCGACGGCTTCAACGGTCGAATTGCCTTCCGCCAGCGTGTAGATTGTTCCGTTATAAAATACCAGATCCGCACTGTTCCCCGTCGTACAGGCGGGAACCAGAAGACCGACAACAAGGATCAATAACATCGGGCACAGCAATTTACAAAACGTCATCTTGATTAATCCCTCCCGTTGTTTAACAGGATCGAAATACCGGTGACAAACCGGTGTTCATCAAAATTTGCAACTGGATCGTTTAACATCCTTCTGTACTGGTAGGACACAGTAATTGCGGCTCGTCTGGAGATAAGAGCCTTCAATCCCACATCCAGACCCACAGGATATCGTACAACATTAAAACTGCCCACCCATTCCTGACGCAGGCCGCCACCGGGTCCGGCATATATCCACGCGTTGATATCTGTGAGCCTTTTGTAGACCAGCGCTACAATCCCCACATCAACCCGGTCAAGATCACTGACGTGCGACCAGCCGGCCGTCGCACCCGCGCTTAAGGTCAGACCCCGGACAACCCAAAAATGATTGGTGAATACGGCGAGCATGGATCCCACTGCGCTCTCACGCGAAACAACCGAACCGTTAAACCCGAGTTCCCACGCGCCCGAACGCAGATCTACGACTACCGGTTCTTCCGCCCGGAGCGGCCCGGCAATCGCACTGCACATCAGCGCGGTAATGATCAAGACCCGTACAATAACTGTTCTTTTGTCAGCGCCAGGCACCCTTGAGCTCCTCCGTCGCCGGTTTTCCGGCGGGTGTATAATCTGTATTTTCCGGACCGCCGTCGCCGGACGCCAGCCAGTTCCACCAGTATATGCCCTCGATCCATTGTTTGTCTCCGGTCGCCTGCATCGCGGCCCAGTACAGGTCGGATTGCTCGGCGAGATCAACCAGACCTGACCCGCCAAAAGCAAACGGCTGCATACCGGCGCCGTCAACGCTGCGGTAACCAATTTCGGTAAACAGCACCGGTAAACCCGTCTGTTTGTGCAGCAGAAACAACCTGTCCAGCCACGGCTGCCACCCGGCAAGCAGTTCGACGCGGCCGGCGTTGAGGCGTTCCGCCACCGGCGCGTAAAAATCGACGCCTAC
>CAYUDF010000890.1:0-1748 GCA_964443465.1 uncultured bacterium | reverse complement strand
GTTCGGGAGAGTGATTCCAGCCGGCGGCGGCGGGCCAAAAGGCGATCATGAGCGAGACGCTCATGCCACTACCCGCTGATTCGATCCAAAAGGAGGCGACCCTGTGGGAGAGACCGACGTTTACATCGAGGGATCACCCGCATCCGTAACCATGTTTCCGGGGCTGAACACATTGACCGGTTCGTTCCGGCCGTGTATCGGGGTGGTTGCGACCTCGGTCCAGACGAAGTCATCCCTGACGAAATCCACCGTGGCCCGCGAAACCAGCACGTTGTGGCCCAGGTCCTTGGTTAGTTCCTCAAGCCGGGACGCCACGTTGACGGCGTCGCCGATGGCCGTGAACTCACGGCGGTGGGGCGCCCCAATGTCGCCGAGCACCGCGCGTCCGGTATGGATCCCGATGCCCATCCGCAAGACCTGCTCACCATGCCACCAGCGGTCGGTGTTCAGCGATGCGAGTTTCTTTTCCATCGCCAGGGCACAGCACACCGCCCGCTTCGCATGATCGGGCTGTCCGATCGGGGCGTTGAAATACATCATCAGTCCGTCTCCCAGGTACTTGTCGAGGGTTCCGCCATGAGCGAACACCGCCTCGACCATCTGTGCATGGTAGGCGTTCAGAAAGCGGACGACCTCCGGGCCATCCATCTGCTCGCTCAGTTTGGTGAAGCCCCGGATGTCGGTGAACACGACTGTCAATTCGCACTCCCGTCCCTTCGACAGCACTTGGTCGTCGTGCTCCTCGAGGAGTTCGCCAACTCCCGGAGAGAAGTATCGTTGCAGCCTGACCCGCCGCGCATTCGCCCCGATCACCCGCTTCACCAGTTCGAGCCGGTTGCGACTGGCATAAACGCAGATCCAGCAGATCAACCCGAAGACGACCACGCTGCTAATCCGTCCGCCAAGGCTGATGCCCGCCATCTGCTGGAGGAATTGGTGCGCAACGACAGCAAGACCAAGCGAAAGGATGATTTGCTGAAGATCGAGAGTGAAGGCCGAGAGCAGGACCAGGCAAACCAGGAGCCCGAGGGTGAATTCCGAAACATGGCCAGGGATGGCGCTGGTGCAGAGGGTGATCGTCTGGATGACCAGCACCATCGGAATGTCGAAAACGGGAACCGAGAAGTGGCAGAGGCGCAAGACGTGCCGGTCGGCCTTCGACGCGAGCATGAGCACGACCGCCATCACGAAGTAGGTCACCAGTGGAGCCATCACCGGCTCCCAGGTCAGATCGCCGAACCCGTACAGCATGATCGCCACCACGGCGGCGAAGGCTCCAGCGCCGGTAGTCCGGATCCGGTTGATTCGCTTGGTATTCCTGCGTCGGAGGTCGCGCAGCGCTTCGGCAAGTTGCTCCTCGATCGTCATGCTGTTCCAACTGGTAGGTTGGGCCTGTCGGGCAACCGGCAGGGTAAGCACACGCGAAAGCGGAGTCAGTTCAATTCGGCAAAAGTGCCACTATCCAGAGCAGGCGCAGTCCCCGTTGGAGTCCTTGAACTCGGTTTTCACTGCCGGAGGCCTCGGAACAGGAGGCGAAGCCGGAACCCGAACGCAGTGGAACCGGAGGCGTCAGCCGGAACCGGAGCGAAGCGGAACCGGAGGCGGTAGCCGGAGATAGCCAACGGCAAATGGCCAACGGCAAATGGACAGGAGCGAAGCGACGTGCCCCGCAGATCTGGACATTTGTCCGGTCGGACGGGACTGAGTGTTGGGGCTGGGCCCCAAACTCAGAGGTTTTTCGCATTTTG
>CAYUDF010000889.1:0-1749 GCA_964443465.1 uncultured bacterium | reverse complement strand
GTTTCGACCGACGCGTACGCCGTCATAACGATCACATCGGTCCCCGGGGAAACCACACGCGTTTGTTTGAGCAGTGTGATACCGTCCATGCTCTTCATGCGCAGGTCGGTAATGAGGATGTCGGGTTGACCTTTTTTGACCAGCAGAAGGGCTTCCTCCGGGCTGGTCGTGATGGTCGTATTGTGCCCTTCGTCGCCAAGTTCCGCTGCAAGCAGTTTGCCGATTTTTTCTTCATCATCTACGATAACGATCTCAGCCATAATCCCGTCCTCGTTCCACAGAAGTTATTCCGCCAGGGGAAAATAAAGTTTGACCGAAACGCCCCCGTCGGAGCGGTTCCTGATATCCAGTTTGCCCCCGTGCTCTTCCATTATAGATTTGACGATACTCAATCCCAGTCCGCTTCCGTCCGCGCGGTTGGTGTAGAACGGTTTTGTGATTTCACCGAGATCCTTTTCTTTTATCCCTGGACCGTCGTCGGATACGACGATAACCCCGTACGGTTTTCGGGATTCCAGCGACACGGTGATCCGCCCGCCGTCGTCCACCGCCTGGACAGCGTTGATCAAAACGTTCATTACCGCCTGCTGCGCCCTCTTGTCATCAATTGAAACAGTTAAATCGTTGTCCCGGGTGTTGTCCGTCTTTACGATTCCCCTGGACTCGATTTCCGGTTCTACCACGAGCAGGCACCGCGTGATGATTCTTGCCGCGGAGTGCGGTTGTGGTGAAAACGACTTGTCGGGGCCGGCGAAATCAAGATAACTGGTGAGTATCCGGTTCAGCTGATCGACTTCCTCCGATATGTAGTCAAATACCTCGTCGTCGGAACCGTATTTTTTTCGAAGCCGTTGGGCTGATGTTTTGATTATGCTGAGGGGATTGCGAATGTCGTGCGCGATGTTTGCCACCATTCTGCCCATCGTTGCCAGGTTTTCACGGCGAATGATCGCCTCCTGCGCGCGGTCGAGGATCATCGTCTGGCGAAAAAACAGTATGCCGAGCATGGTCACAGCAATGGCCCCCACGGCGAGTATGAATACGATCAATCTGGACAGTTCGCGCAACACCGTAAAAAAACCGGCCCCGGCTTCCACACCAACGATGCCGAAAACATCGCCGTCGCCATTGACGACGGGCGCATAGGCGCTTTTCATGTAGTCGTCGCCCGATCTGTACAAGCTGGTGGACGCGGTGATTCCGGATCGCGCCAGCGTGACCGCGCTGAAATCAAGTTCGATAAACGGATTCAACTCACCCGGTTCAGAATAACCCTGCAGGTCAACCGCGGTATATCCTTCCGGTGTAAGGATCACGATGTTTGACAAACCGGATTCCCGCTGGGTTTCAAACAGCAGGTACAACAAATCGAGGCCAACGGTCTCGGCGGACAGACTGTCCGCGCCAGCTGTCTGGACAAGCCGGGCCAGTCCTCCGGCCACCGCAGCGAGGCGTTCACCCAGTTCGTTGTCGAGGTGACGTTCGGCCCTGCGGTAAAGCATCGTTGTGCTTCCGACGAGTACCGCCAGGAAAATGGCCATAAACACGCCGAACAACAGCAGGCGTTTTTTCGAAGATATTGAGTAGTTGAGCATGGTTCTTTACCGTGTCGGATTCTAGGCTTCCCTGATAGAGGACGGCAAGAAAAGATTGCCCGGATCGTGGATCAGTTGGACGACTGTAAATTCCGAATTCTGCGGATCTGCTGGTTGGCGAATTCGCTCCACTGCGAATCCGTGGATGCCTTGC
>CAYUDF010000888.1:0-1752 GCA_964443465.1 uncultured bacterium | reverse complement strand
CGACGTGCCCGAACGGTCACGGCAAAGTCAAATCGCCGCAGTGTTGTGGCGAGGACATGTCCTGCAAGATCTAACTATCCCTCTTACTAGACAAACTATAGCGCCTCCTCGTCGGAAACCGGTCTTTGACCGGTGACCAGGGGGCGCTTTTTGTCGCCGGCGAAATGCGCTGGCGCTTGATTATCCCGCATCATCACATCCTACATCATGAATACCGTGCGCATTTCAAACGCGATTACCTAACGGGCACAATTTCTGGAAAAACCCACCTTCCGTTCACAATCCAGTGAATCACGACAATACGTACTTTGACACTAGTCCACCCTCCGCACCGCGGGCGGCGTCCACTTGCCTTTCAGAGCCTCGGGTTTGGGGCCGTAAAGGCGCATGATCATGTACAGGGGTCCATCCGGCGCTGGCAACCAGTTCCCCTCGAGATCTTTTCCGGGTGATTCCTTTGAAATGTGGAAAACCAGCGAGCCGTCCGCCTCCAGCCTGAATTGATCCATCATGGTTGAGTTCAACAGGTAACGGTCGAGCGGGTTCCCGATGAACAACTGGGTCTTCCCGTCATACAAAGTCAACGACCAGAAGGCATTTACCGGCGGTAATTTTCCTTTTTTAAACGTCAACGTATACCGGCGGGACGATGCATCCAGCGACTGCCCATCGGCATCAACAAGATATGTCGGGTAGATGGCTTCCGCAGCAGAATTGCCGTAGAGTCCCATATGTGCAGCCACCGCACGTAACATATTCGGGGTCTCGAGGTCGTAGTTCGTTATGGCACTGTTTGTAAGAAATTCGCGTGTCCCGAATATTTTGGCGCTGCTCAGGGGGTCGTTACTGTTCTTTTTGACAAACTGCTCGATGTCGGCAAATCCTGCCTCACGCCCCTCCTTCAGCGCTGCCTGAATGTCGGAGGGCAGTGTTTCGAAATCGAAGGTGCCCTCGGGCCCGATTCCAAGACGCGCGAGTCCGTCCCATAGCGCTTTTTCACCATCACCCGGCTTTTTGAGGAGAGACATCATGAAGTCGAGGTATCCGAAGAAACGCTCGTCAAACTGCGAACCTTCAGCCCACCTGGGGAAAGCGGGTGATTCTCCGGCCGGCAGAGCTTCGGTGCCCAGAAACACGCTGAGAGGTAATACGTTGTAGCTATCCTGGATCGCCTTGACACGCTCCAGATCGTCGGGAGCAAAAAGCTGGGTGCGAACGACGAAAAACATATAGTCTGTCTCGCTGAGAATAACCGCGTCGATCCCTTCCGGCTTTTTGCCCTTCCAGCCCGGCCCCGCGATGAGAAATTTACCTGCGCCGTTGCCCGTAGTAAGGGTGCCGATATAATGAAAGTTGTGAGTATACAGATCGATGAACTGGAAATGATAGAAGCGCTCTGGTTCCAATTCGGGGACGCTCATCACATACGGTTCCGCCCGAAGATCCATCCAGAACATGCAATAGGGTGTATCCGAATTGGGTGTAACTACAGCCTTATCGTCCGGCGTGAACAGTCGGGCAGCACACGATACCTGGTTGAACGGCCCCTTGTAGTCGGGTGAGTTTTCATCAAGTACATAGCTATAAAGAGCCTTGTAGTTCATCACCATCGGAAAGCCATAGACGTACGCTTCTCTGGCGACAGCTTTGGCTTCTTCGTGTGTTAACCAACCCAAACGCTTTTTTTGACCGCGCAAATTAAAAAACAATTTACGCTGTGCCTTGGTGGTTGCCACCTTAACAATTCGCCAG
>CAYUDF010000887.1:0-1752 GCA_964443465.1 uncultured bacterium | reverse complement strand
TGGCCGGGTGGCTGCCCTTGAGGTCCTCTCCGGGGATGCCCAGATGCCGGTCCGTCTGCGCGCCGCTGGCGAACAGGATCGCGTCGTAGTATTGGCGGAGATCTTCGACGGAAATATCAACGCCGACATCGACGTTACCGATAAACCTGAAAGACGAATTCGAAGCCGTTTTTTCGTATTTTTTTGTGACGTTTTTTATTTTTGCGTGGTCCGGGGCGACGCCGTAACGAACCAGTCCGAACGGTGTCGGTAACCGGTCGTACATATCAACGGTCAATTTTTCTTCCGCCCCCAGGAGCGCTTCCGCCGCGTAAAAACCGCTCGGGCCACTGCCAACGATCGCGATTCGGGCCGGTTGCTCCACGGTACCCAGGTTACTCATTATCAGATCCTCCTTGGTCGGTTATTACCGGCTATCTTATCTCTATTTTGTTGTGATTAAAAGTACCAATCGCGGCACGGACAATATAAAAGCGGGGACCCGGCAGTCTGGACCGGGTCCCTCTTGCGAAGCGGTTGTTTCCCGTAAACCGGGAATTAAAACAATACAGTACTATTCGCTGTACAAAACCTTGATGCCACCCCAGGTCGTTTCTTCGACCGGGACGTTGCAACCGGTAATCGACAGGGTGAGCGTGAACATATCCCACCACGCACCGAGTGTCCGCGTCGAACTGCAATCGGTGGCCAGAAAATCCGGATAGTTGACCGGCAGCGGATCACCGTGGTCCGTACTGCCGACTTCGGAGCCGTTACCGATGTAAAACGTCATGCACTGATCGGGATAGGCGTCGAAGTGGGCCGTTGCCTGCACGTTGGTGATAGCTGCGACCGGCACCCAGTTCACGTACGTAATCGTTTCAAATTCGTTGTACGTGTCGATCGTGCCCGGGTAGTCGGGATCGCCGTTTCCCCAGGGTCCCGCACCCGTCAGCCAGATGTAACCACCGGCAAACGTTTTCATGTACGTCCGGTTACCGTTACCGTTGGCGTCAACGGTATTGGTCAGAAGCACCGGCGTCGTCATAATGGTCGAGCACCAGTACCGCCACTGCGTGGCCAGCGTGGCGCCGTCCCACGATTCGGCGCTCAGGGTCGTACCGATGTCCAGAGCGCTGTCACCGGCATCCCATGCTTCCGTGTACCTGCCGAGGTATACCGAGCCGCCCATATCGGTGGAGTCGTATACGCCATCCAGAGGCGGGCCCGCGAGGGTAGTCCCGGCCACCAGGAGCGTCAACAGAGCGAGTAAAACAATAGCAGGTCGAATCATGCTGTTCCTCCGGAGGTTGATGTGCCCCAACGCACACCAATATCAACCGGTAAAATCTCACGGTCGCGCGTCCGGAGTCCCCCCGCCAGGTTGATCGACATCGGCCGCTTCATGCGCATGAGGCGGTCGATATCGGCGCTTGGTGCTGTTGAGAATGAGGGCATTTTACCATAAACGGACCCGTTTGTCAAAATAGGTTGATGCATGCGGATATAGTCATATAACCAGTTGCGGAATAGCACGATGGCGGGAGGCGGGGATCCTCCGTGATCCCCGCCACTGGCTGAATCAACCAGCGAGACGGGCTTCCAGCTTGTCGGCGATGGCCGTCCAGCCGCCCCGGTGATCGTCGCAGGCTTTTTCTGAGGGCAATGCTTCGTGACGGATCGTCAGCAGGGTTCCGTTGCCTTCGGCCTCGAACAGCACGGTAACGACCGATTCTTCGTGGTTGGTCCCGTCCGATATCCAGGTGAAAACCA
>CAYUDF010000886.1:0-1755 GCA_964443465.1 uncultured bacterium | reverse complement strand
GCCGAAATTGGAAAGAAACGCGCTGAACTGGTCCGTGATGCGATAAAAACGCCGATCGGTGAAATACAATCCATCGTTCATCGGGTCTCCGGGGCCTTTGAATTCGACTCGACGGACCCAAAAGCCCTTGCGATCGTACACGTCAAACGTGGCAAACGTCCCTTCGTCGTTGGCCCACACACCGCGGCCCGAAAGTACCCACAAGCTTCCGTCCGGTCTGAACTGGAGCCTGACGACGGCGCGATGTGTATCGCTGACTTTGAACGACGAGTTTGGATTCCAGCTGGTGACGCCGTCGTACAGTTTTTGAAATCTGTCCTTGTCCCCGGCAGTTCTTTTGAGGACCGCATATTCCGGCCTTTCGATGATATAATCGAGTGACCCATCGGGTTTCCACACGTGGATGCGGTAGCTGTCGAAGTCCAGCACTGCGGCGGCGCGGCCGTCGGGCGCGCCGGCGAACTGGCCCTTGAAGTTTGCAAAGATTTTCTCGTCGAATTTCATGCCGCCGTACTGCGAAAGCTCTTTGATCGAATGAAAGTGAGCCAACTCGTTGCCCTCATAATCAATCGCTTTCAGATAGTTCTCCTGCTCGTTGCGCCCGCCACCGGCGCTCTGTTTACCGCCGGATATGATCAGCCGGTCACCGGCAGTCTGACCCTTGTAGATCAGCTGAAAACCTTCAACGGAGCTCTTGGGGAAAGGGAATGCGTCGGCGGGGGATCCGTCGGGACGAAGCTGTACGATTTTGCCGGGAAATACGATGACAACCCCGATGACGCCGTCGGGGCGCATGAACATATCGTTTGCCCCGCGGAATTCGCCCGGTCCGTCGCCTTCGCGGCCGATGGTGCGGAGGTATTCACCATCGGGCGAAAACACGATGATCTCGGAGACCTGGGAATCGAGCACGAAAACATTGCCGTCCGTGTCTTCCAGTATCTGAATCGGCATTCCAAAAAAGACGTCGTCGTCTTCTTCGCCGCGGCGCCACAGTTCTTCCAGCTCAATCGTGAGGTTGTCCGGGACGGTTTCGGGGTTTCGGACAATCCGCTCGCCGTTCTCAACCACTTCCTCGCCCTGCCAGTCGGCAATCACAGCCCCCGGTGCCGCCGATACCAGGCAAACCAGTAAAAATACGAGCGCTGTCTTCATTTTTCCTCCTGTGGCGAAGTTTGGGATACATAACTCTCAGGTACAGTATACGCCACACCACAGGGGGCACCAAGCCAAAGTTCGTCGGGCTTATTTCAGCAGAACCATTTTTCGAGTCTCTGTTTGTCCCCCGGCGCTCAATCGGTAGTAATATACGCCACTGGCAACCCTCTCCCCGCGATTGCTCGTGGCGTTCCATGAAGCTGTGTGAGGACCGGAAGCCAGATGATCCTGCAAAATCGTGGAGACAAGCTGGCCCCGGGCGTCAAACACTTCGAGTGTTGTGTACGCGGCGCTTCGAAGGGTGAACTGGATTGTTGTCGACGGGTTAAAGGGATTGGGAACGTTTTGTTCAAGTTCGGACACCGGTGTCACGGGCTGGACAGCGCTGGCAACCGTGGCGCCTTCGAGCTCCACGTGGAAAAGGTCGGCGCTGGACAGCGCGCCCCCGCCGAAATTTATTCCACCCGCGGCGCCGCCAGAAAGGAACAGGTTGCCGGACGGGTCCACATCGGCGTGGATCAGCCACTGGCCGTTCTGGCCGTAGGCTTGACTCCACAGGTGTGCGCCCGACGGGTCATACGCCGCCGAAAAGAAATC
>CAYUDF010000885.1:0-1757 GCA_964443465.1 uncultured bacterium | reverse complement strand
CGATCGTTTTGGTATTGTCGCCCTGCATGTACTGGCGGTACTCGGCGAACTCAACCGAGAAGCCGTGGTACGGGCTCCGGTGCAGTCCGGCGATGTACCCCTCGACGATCAACCTCGCCTTGAGCTCCATGTTGCCCAGCCGGCTGACAACGGCCGGGTCGAGGTATTTGGAAATCTGTGTTTTTTTCTGAAGATAGGCCACGTAAATCCCGTTTTTCCTGTATTATTTGCCGGAGACCAATCACCAACGACTATGCACCTATAATACTGTAATCAAGTTAGAAATCCCAACAATTCGCAGCCGCGGACCTTTTGTCCGGCGGATTTATTCATGTCAGTTGTCAGTATAAGCCAAAAATGGTGGGTTCAGATCCTGTTGACTGTGTTGGGACTTTGCCTGGCAATTGTGCTCGGCGAACTGGTGATACGGGGTTACTACGGCGACAAATTCAGCAAACGCCCGGCCTTTTACGGGCCCAGCCAGAACCTCGGCTGGGCGCCGGCGGCAAATCTCAACCACCGGTTTCATGGAGCCGACTTCGTTACACACATCCGTACGGACAAGAATGGTTACCGGCTGGGGGCTATGGGGGACGTGGACTACAAAGACGAGTTGATTGTCCTGTGCGGAGATTCGTTTACGTTCGGATGGGGAGTATCCACCGGCGAAACATTCGCCTCTTATCTGGACGAAATCGTGGCCGAGTACACAGACGGCCGGACGCGGGTGGTCAACCTGGCCGTCGGCGGTTATGGCACGTGGCAGTACCAGGTCCGGTTGCAGCAGTTCAACGAAAGATATCCACAGGCCGACGTCGCAGCCGTTATTGTGTTCCATTGTATGAACGACGCCACCGACAACTTTGCCACTATCGGTTACACACACGGTTCCTGGACTACAGTCCCGATGGCGAACGACATGAGCCGCTGGCACCTGCTTAATTTCCTCAACTACACACGCGACAGGTTGCGGCCGCCCGAACCAGTCCCGGAATCGGTCCAGATAGCAATAAAACGCTCCAAATCCGCGCGAAAAATGCTTCAGGGGCCCCCTTCGAACCGTCCACACACCGTGGTAGATCCGCCGCCAATAGACACCGTAATGGCATCGCCGGATCCCGGTGTCCCTGTTACAACCGAGCCCGAAGTCGTTGTCGAGGACATCTTATGGCGGTATGAGATCGGCGAAAGGCCGCCACTGATGGAAAAAATCGGGCTGGGGGCGGACAGCGTGAACATTTCTAAAAAAGCCAGCAAGGACACTTCACCCAGAAGACTGTTGAAACGCAAGTCCCTGACGAAACTACAGCGCGAGGTGTATTGCCTGGCCAACAAGGCCATTCACCAGACGGCGGCGTCGATGGGTTGCTTCGCGCTGCACGGTTATGTGTATACGACCGAAGACTGGTACATCTACGAGGTCGATTCACTAATCAGCGAGGCTACAACCAGCAGAAGGTATATTCTCGGGCAGATTCCGGCTAAGAACAGTTTCGAGGGAACGGTCTTGAACAATCACAGCGGCAAGCATTACACTCCCGAGCTCAATCGCTTCTGGGCCGAACAACTGCTCGAAGACCTTATATCGAGGGAAATCGTCAGACGCAAGGCCGATTGAAACTCACGCCCATACCCAAAGATAAGTTGATGAACCGAACCGAAAACCCCAAACGTCTTTCGTTCCTCGATCGGTACCTCACGTTGTGGATTTTCACGGCGATGGCCGTCGGCGTGCTGGGCGGTTATCTCTACCCCGG
>CAYUDF010000884.1:0-1769 GCA_964443465.1 uncultured bacterium | reverse complement strand
AAGATTTCAATATCTATGCCCACACCGCGCACGCGAAAGCGTACAGAACATTGTCAGCCCAGTTCGTTCAGCGCGATGCCAGTTGTATCGGTTGCCACTCGACGGGTTACGGGCAGAAGGGCGGATACTCCGGTTTCCGCCGGCTTGGCGGCCGGGTGGACCTGGTGGACGTTCAGTGTGAGGCGTGTCACGGCCCCGGCAACGAACACAGCCGCGACGGCAGTTACGTCGAAAATGCCCTGGACAGTTGTATTAAATGCCACACGGAAGAGCAGGATCCCGACTTTGATTTTGCAAAAGCCTGGGAAAAAATCAAACATTAGCCGTATCGTCTGGACCGCTGGTCCGGTTTTTCTGACGATACTGCTGATGACTTCCGCCGGTTCTGTTGCCGGCGATTCATTCCTATTACCCGGCGTAACTTTTAACGACGCAGATTTTTCGGTGGGCGTCTGGTGCCGTTACATGGTCGTGGATGTCTTCGGGCCGGGTGAGCGGGATTCCACCGAAGTATATATGGCCATAACCGGGCAGACCACCCATGCCGGCAAGAAGTCGTTCTGGTTGGAAATGAAAACCGGACCCCCACATGCGCAATCAGGCGTAGGTGAAGTGGCAAAAGCTCTTATCTCCTATGATATCAAGGAGATATCCCCGGGAGATTCACTTTGCCATTACGTTTCAAAATTGTATATTAAAAAGGGAACAGGCTCCGTGGAATCAGCCGATCCGGCCGATCTGGAGCGCCTGACCTCATCGAACCCCACTTCAGACTCGGATTGGCGGTTGTTTTCCGACGAGGTGGTTGAAACACCAGGAGGTCGTTTCGTTTGCGACCGCAAGGCGCGAAAGGTTCTGGATCAACGGGAAATCCCGATGGGGCGTACCACCCTGGTAAAAAACGATTCGGACGACTACGTCGCCTGGTTCTGTGACGAAATACCGATCTTTCGACTGGCTAAATGCGTAATTGAACGTGTGAGAGACTCCAGAACGGTCCCTTCCATCCCGGGAATCCCTGACAAGGGCAGGGAGGTGACAAAAACAACAGTGGAGTTGACGGCGTTTGGCGCCGGCGCGAAAACAATAATAACAGTACCGTAGCTGATCCGGCTTTCCACCCCCTGGCTCGAATAAAAGCAACCGGTAAGTTATGAAAAAGATCCCATCCATAATTTGTCTACTGGTGGTTGTCGCGGGTCTTGCGCAACCGGCCGGCGCGCAATCACGCGGGAACAGAGTCGTTCCCATCAAAGCTTATTCTTCTGCGATTTCTCCCGACGAAACAGTTCCCCGGACATACTTTACCGCCAGGTCGGCAACCGAACAGGATCTGCTGCGCCTGCGCCGCGAATTGATAGTGGCCGGGGCACGGCACGTAAACCTGTTTCTGCCCGATATTATTGTATGCGAGCTGCCTCCGGGTTTCGACGTGTCTTCCTTCGACGGAATACACAGGGTAACACGGACAGAGGAATCGGCTGTCGGGCCGTTTCTGGCGCCGGGACGGTCCAGCCGCGAGGCCTTTGTCAGAATGTGTTATGAACGCCTCGGAGAAGCCCGCAGCAGGGCAGGAGACCGCCTTCACGCAACACCCGGAGGACAGGACGGCGGATTTAACGATGTTGTCGTATTTCCGAATCCCGACAGAGCCCGTGAAGTGAACACAGTTCTGCGATCCGCCGGCGCAACCGGTCGGGAAGAGAGACTCTTATTCCAGAACTCGGAGTTTTTCGGCGGCGACATCCTCGTTCAGATAGTTTTTCCCG
>CAYUDF010000883.1:0-1770 GCA_964443465.1 uncultured bacterium | reverse complement strand
TTGCGGTAGAAGACCATCTGGGCAACCGGATCGACCTTTCTGTGGTTGATACGCTTAACTGGAATTTCTGGAAAGGCGAAGGCTGGCCGTATCAGTGTATTTGCGATACGGTAGCGTTTGACAATGATGCCGTTTGTATTGGCGCCTGCGGCACCAATGATTTTCCGTATAACGACAAATCAAACCGTTTTTACAAAACCTGGAGTATTCACATCAAGGGGCTGGCGCATGACAATCCTAAAGACCCCACGGGATCCGGCGTCAAGTCATGGATGTACGTCGTGAAAAACTCCCAGGGCGCGTTTATGAATATCGGCAAGGGCCTCGCGGGCTGGTTTGACGGTATGGTGGTCGACGTGCTGGACGACAAGATCTCGTGGACCGCATATTATCCATCCTTTTTAACATCGCCACCTCCAGGCGATGTTTATGGCGATGACGTGTATGCCAACCTGCCCGCCTGGATGGATCAGGATATGACGTTTATGCTGATCGGAAGGGATACATACAAGCTGGAAGACGAATTCGAGCAAACGATTTTTATCAATGGAGAATCGCAGACAATAAACGTGTTCCCGGCGGCGACACTCGGTCGCTGGACGCAGGAAAGTGTATTTACGTTCCAAGTGCATTTGTTGCCGAGCCAATAGGCCATCACGGTAAGACAGGAACGATAGCAGGGGGTTAACAGCAATGAAGTCGCGGAAAAACATATCACTGATTAGTGTGCTCCTGGTCATGTCCTTGAGCCTCGTCTTCGGGTTACAGCTTACGGGCTGCTCCGATTCCCAGGAAGGCGAATTCAAGGAAAACGAGCCGCCCACAATCTGGCTGTCCAGCGCCCCTCCCGAAGGATCAGTCGAAAGTTACGTGATCAAGATGTATTGGGGGGGGTGGGATCCCGACGGCGAAGTGGGGTATTACGAATACACCATCACCGATAACGAAGGCGGGAGCTTCAGCCCCGACGATACCGTTGGCGCGGATAAGTGGAGTCGCGTTTTCGCAAACGATTCGACTTTTTCGTTCACCGCCGACCAACTGGCAAATCCGAATACCGACGAACTGGTTTCCGATTTCATGCGGTCGCACACGTTTTTTATCCGTTCTGTAGACGAGGAAGGGTTGGCGTCCAAAGCACCGGCCTACCGGTCGTTCACAGCGTTCACCTTGTCGCCGACGGTCAATATTTCGGTGCCAAGACGTATTGGATTTAATCCCGCGAACGTTCCACCCATTACGACATTCAGATGGGAAGCCAAGGATTATATCAGTGACCTATTGTCTCCCCAGGACCCGGATTCGGTGTCCTGGTTACTGGAACCACTGATCAATCACAACGATGACTGGGCCGAGGTAATTGGTTATATCCGGAATCTTTCCGTGGATGATCCGCGGTGGGATGCAGATGGTGGGGGATGGGTGTGGTATGGTGCGCCCGAGGACAGCGGGAAATTCTGGACAACTCCACCCCAGGACTTCGGAAGCTACATGTTTGCTATTCGCGCCAAGGATGAAGCCGGCGCCATTACACCTGTTTTTGACGAAGAACATAACATGCGGCGAATCCTGGTTTCGAGGCGTACGACGGGGCCGCTCCTCACACTGAGCAACCAGTACATGGGCAACGTCGGCACGGCTGTCTGTAACACGCCACTCACAATTCTTGACCTTCCCGCCGGTGTTCCCGTCGAATTCAGCTGGGAAAGTAACGCTTCAGATTATGGTGGCACAGTCTCGGGTTACCGTTACGGCTTGGACATTAACGAC
>CAYUDF010000882.1:0-1772 GCA_964443465.1 uncultured bacterium | reverse complement strand
CCAGTCACGCAGAAACGGCAGGCGCTCGCACAATTGCAGATTCAACGGTGTATTCAGCAGCTGGTAAAGGGTCGGTTCAATCGAGCGCGGGGTCAGGGTCTGCAGCAGTTGCTCGCCGGCCGTGATCAAGCCCCCACCGTTGCCGCGTACGTCCAGGATCAGCCCGTCGCCGGACAACTGCTCGACCAGACGGATAAACTCGGCCACAAAGTTCCCTGCGTCGTTGACACCGAAGGTGCGGATGCGGACATAGCCGAAGTCGCCGGAGGGAGTCGAAACGTCGCGCGCTTCGAACACGCTGGGCATGCTGCTGGTAACACCGGCACCGGCCGTGGCAGCCGCCCGACCACGGCGCGCCATGCGTTGCTCCTGGTCGACCACGTCCGGAGCGTAGAGAACCTTTCTCGCGCGTTGAACCAACTCGAGTTCCGCGTCGACCCCTTGGGCCACGGCGACTTCATCCGACAATTCGGCCGCACCGGTCGCCGGCGACGGGGCGAACACCAGCCAGTCGACGCGCAGCTCGTGTTGGCGGCCGTCCGGCGTACGGTAATCGAGCAGCACGCGTTCTTCATCCGGAGGCAAACTCTGCATCAACGGCCGGACCGTCAGCGTCGCGACGCCTCGGGCGTGGCGGGCATCGGTATTGCTGCCGGCAAATCGATCGCCGTTCAGGCGAACCGCGGCGTCGATCAGGATACCATTCCATCGCAGCACCTCGACGCCGACCCCGAACGGCGGGCGATCGAAGCCCTCGAATACATGCGACACCAGGTAGCGCCGTTGACGGCCATTGGGGCCGTCCTCGAAAAAATCCTCGACCAGGAACGGCACGAACGCGGTCATGCGGTTCACGGGGGCCGGCAGGATGTAGTTCGTATGCAAATCGCGCAGCGACATGGGGAAAAGGGGACGGAAAAGGGGACAGATTTATTTATTCTCTAGAAGAATACAAGCGGCGGCGTAACTGCTCGCTCCCCGACCAAAATAGCCGCAAAAAACACTTGACAGGATTTTGACGGGAAAGAACCTGATGCCTTGCCTAACCCTTAACGGTACCGAACGGAGCCCATGACAGCAGGAGGAAAGCCTTAACGGCGGAACTTTCAGAGTTGACCCCGAAGACTGCTTTCGATACGCTCCGGGGGGCTTTTAGAGGCTCCAAAAAAGTCGGTTTATCATAGGGATATGAAATCCAATTCGTCATTGCGCTGTGGCAAATCTCGATAAGACCTCAGTCAGGGACGAAGTCAGCCGGGTGAAAGCGGACTTCGACAAGCTCTGTGGCGAGGGAAAGGTCTCCGGCGAGATCAAGGTAATCATGAGCAGTCTGTTCCTGATGGTCGAGTTGTTGCTGTCGATTTTCCTTGAGCGACAGACCAGAAAGGACAACAAGAAATCAATGGATAGAGCCGCCAGTGCATTCGGACAACCCATCGTTGATCCTGTTGCGGATAAAAGGCGATAAAAGTTGCAGACCGATGATCAATGAAGAAGAAGGTGATCGCGAGATGAAAGGCAATACAAGTGCCAATATCAATATGCCGATACAATTTGGCGAGAAACTGCAGCGTGTGATGGAAGGCGTTTACGAATTACTTGAGTTGGCGAGAGAAGACGAAATAAGGCCGGTTTCCGAAGACGGCGTGGCTCGATATATGGAGGAAGAGGGGAAAACCTGCTTCCAGGTGTCGGGGCAATACGATAGGCCAACGGAGTTCCTGCAGGTCCTGCTGGATATCGTCCGCGTGAATTACGAGCCGTATGTGCTC